>JANLSI010000662.1:0-2825 GCA_031362345.1 Pseudomonadota bacterium | reverse complement strand
GCGGCTGGGGGTCGGTTACGAGGCGGTTCGTGCCCGCCACCCCGGCATCGTCTACTGCTCGATGTCGGCCTGGGGCCAGGATGGGCCCTATGTAAACCGGCCGGCCCACGATCTCACTTGCGAAGCCATGGCCGGTATTTTGAGTATCAACCTCGGTCCCGACCGACGTCCGGCCATTCCAGGCGTGGCGGGCGCCGACATGCTGTCATCGATGATGACCCTGTCGGCCCTGCTGATGGCGCTGTTGCGCCGCAAGGAAACCGGTCTAGGCGATTACATCGACGTCGCCATGGCCGATAGCTTAATCGCGGCGCTAGCCAACAATATGGGCACCACCTTCGCCGACAAGCGTGCGCCAGACCTTGCCCACGAACGCGCACTGGGCGGTTACGCGATGTATGACATCTATCAGACCAGC
This sequence comes from Pseudomonadota bacterium, assembly GCA_031362345.1. Taxonomy (GTDB): domain Bacteria; phylum Pseudomonadota; class Gammaproteobacteria; genus JADJYF01. Next base: position 2,407 of record JANLSI010000662.1, on the reverse strand, counting down.
GACGGACGCCACGTGGTGTTGGGCGGATCGGAAATGCATTTCGCGGCCGCAGCGCTGAACAAACTCGGACGCCCCGATCTGCTTGAGTTGTGCAAGCCGCCACCCGGCCCGCACCAGAATCCGGTCAAAGATTTCCTGCGGGCGACCTTCCGCACCAACACCATGGCCCACTGGGAAAAAGAATTCGCTGGCGTCGACTGCGCCTTCGCCCCGGTCAAGAATTTGCGCGAGGCCTGCGACGATGCGCAGATCCGCCATCGCCAGATGATTGTGGAAGACGAGCGTGGCTGGGAGCACATCGGTATGCCCATCAAGTTCAAGCATGAACCTGGTCAACTCAAGTTCCAGTTCGCGACGCTTGGCGAACACACCGAGCAGGTACTGGCAAGTCTGGGCCACGACGCGGCAGCCATGGCCAAACTGAAGGCCGCCGGGGTGTATTGACGGCTGGCATCCGCCGTCCCAACACCATGGGCTGGCAAAGCATCATGGATTTGATCAGACACCGACCTGTGCGCATCGAATGATAATTGACCATCGAACGCCGGTCTTTGATCGCCCGTGGACAGCGCCAACACTCGCCATCGTGCTGGTCGTTTTGTTCTATGGCGCGGCGCTGGGCTACGACTTGGTATGGGACGATCAGGTGTGGCTGAATGAATTCCACCGCTACGATGTCGCGACGCTGCTACGGCGCAATCTGAGCGGACATACCTTGGTTTCCTATTACCGACCGCTGGTCGGTGTGATATCGACCTTGCAGCTCGCCCTCAGCGAGCGCGCGGCCTTCCTGCACGGCCTGAACCTCGCCATCCACGCTCTGAACCTGCTGCTGATCATTGCGCTCGTGAAGCGCGTGGCTGCGGTATCGCGCCCCTATCTGTTGCCGCTCGGCGTCGCCGTCCTGGCCATCCACCCGGCGTTGGTCGAGCCGGTGGTGTGGGTCTCGGGTCGATTCGATCTTGCCTACACGACTTTCCTATTGCTCGCGCTACTCGCCGCCGTCGCTGTGCGATCGCGAACGCTGCGCGCTACCACGGTTGCAAGCTGCTTCTTTCTCGCCCTGTGCTGCAAGGAATCGGCCCTGGTCGGCCTATGGGTCGGCCCCTTGTTGCTCACCTGCATCGCACGCCACCGAGGCGAAAGCGGGTATCACGCGGCCAGCCGCCGTGCTATTGCGCATTTTGCCGCGCTCGCCGCCGGCCTGGTCGCTTATCTGATCGTGCGGATAGCCTGGCTGCAGATACCGCTGTTTGACACTTCGGCGTTTTATCTCGATGGGCACCCGGAGTACGGCCGCCGAGGGCTACTGGTGTTGCGCACGCTGGGCACCTATTTGCAGATGACGGTGTTACCGCTGTGGAATCTTGAACCCCTGCATCTGACCAGCAGCGCTGGGCTAACGACCGCCGCCTACGGGGCGCTCGGCTTGGCGGTTGTTATGCTGTCGCTGGCCGCTTGGCGTTGGCCCGTGTTATTGCCCTGCACGGTATGGACGGCGGCACTGCTACCGGCCGCGAACTTCTTACCCTTGCGGCTAGACCTGGTACAGGATCGTTACCTGTATTTTCCGCTGTTCGCCGCCAGTCTGACCGCACTGAGCTACCCGTGGCCCCGCCGTATCGACGCTCGTCATGGGCGTTGGTTGTGGACCATCGCCGTGCTGTGGCTGGCCTTGGCCGCCGTGACCAATCTGAGCATTTCGCGCCTGTGGCGCGATGGCGTGTCGCTATTTTCCTGGGCGGTCGCGGCCAATCCCAATTCGCAACTCGCGATTGAAAACCTGGCCCTGGCCTTTTACGCCGCCGGCGATTATCAACAGGCGATCGCCACCGAACAGCGCATCGCTGAACCGGCGCGAAGTTTTCAGGGTCGTGTCGTGCTGGCCCGCGCCACACGCGCCACGGGCGATGCTGCCGGCGCGGCCGCTGGTTTCGAACGGGCGCTGGCGGGTGAGATGAATGACCCGGTTTTGCAGGTCAGCGTGACTTATGAGCTGGCTTTATTGCAGCGCGCGCTCGGCGACCGCGAAAGCAGTGCGCGCCTGGCTAGGGCGGCCGATGCCCTGGCCGCACGCCACCAGGTGAGTACGCGCTTGCGCAACTACTACCAGCGCAAGCTCGGCGATGAAGAATAATGTGCGCCGCTGTCCGCGCTAGTATGGGCAGCGGTGAATTCATGCCCATTGGCTTGCCCTAAACGGAGAATCAATCATGGCTCGTATGCGATTCGGCGCCTTCCTGCCGCCCCATCATCTACCCACCAATTACAACCCGACCTACGCGCTGCAGCGCGACGTAGAGATAGTCAAACTGCTCGACGACATCGGTTATGACGAAGCCTGGTTCGGCGAACATCATTCGGGTGGCGTCGAACTGATCAGCGACCCGATGCTGTTCATCGCCCA
>JANLSI010000648.1:0-2526 GCA_031362345.1 Pseudomonadota bacterium | reverse complement strand
CCAAGCCAGCCAGCCAATCAGGCCGGCGCCCACGGTGCCCAGCGTATAGCCTAGCCAACTGCTGCCGCTGGGTGGCTCGCTAGGCTGATGCAGTGCATAAGCCACGATCGCCGTGGTACACAGCACCGCCGCCACTTTGAGATAGAAGAAATTGCGATAGCTTACGTAGGACTCGTGCATGGCGACGCTCAGACGCGGTCGGCTTGCACGCGCGGCGGCGGTGTCGCGCTCATCGCGCGATAGCCATGAACTCGGCCGGACTAACGCGGATTGCCGCACCGGTCGGACAGGCCCGCACACAAGCCGGACCGCCTGCTTGATCTTTGCACATATCGCATTTGACGGCCTTTTTCGCCAGCGTCTTGTCCTCGCTGTGGAATTCGTCGCCGGGCGCCGGGCCCGTGCCGAACAACAACCATTTCCACAGGCTCGGCTTCTCAGTCTCGCCCTTGACCGCCATCTGGATCACGCCATAGGGACAATTCTTTTCGCAGTTGCCACAGCCGATACAGTTGTCGGCGATATAGACCTCGCCTTCCGGCGTACGATGAATCGCGTCCGGCGGACAGTCCTTCATGCAATGGGGATGTTCGCAATGGCGGCACGACGTCGGCACATGCACGCTGGCAAAGCTCGGGCCGGCGCGCCGGTCAAGCAGCGAGGTGCCCTTGTGCGTATCGGCGCAGGCTTTCTCACAGTTGTCACAGCCGACGCATAGGGACTCATCGATGAGCAGCACATCGGTCGCTTCACCGATGCCTTGGGCGACCAGGAATTCGATCATGTTGCCGGCGGCCGCTTTGCCACCGCGACTGCGTGCGCTGGCGCTGAGGCGTGACTGGGCACGGGCCTTGAGATCGGCGTCGAGTTCGGGGAAACACGCCAACAGTTCGCGGAACACCACACCAGGCAACTCAATGGTCTCGGTGACGACCGCCGCGCGTACCGTGGCGGTGCGCGGCGAGTCGGTCAACAACGCGAGCTCGCCGACATAATTGCCCGACGGCAGGTAGGCGATGACGATTTCGCGCCCACCGATCTGATGGGCAATGGTCACCGATCCGGAGCGGATCAGATGCAGGGAAGTGGCCGGATCGCCTTCATTGAATAGCGCATCGCCAGGCGCAAACTGGCGAATACGCGCTGTGCGCGCCACTTCGATCAGGTCGTCTTCCGGCACGTCGGGCGCAATATGCATGCGGATCGCACGCAACAGGAAAGTCTCGTCGACGGCCCGGCGTACCGATTCGACCGATTGGATCAATTTGTTCATCGATCGTCGCGGCGTCTCGATCAACACGCAGTCCTGACCCGCGACTATTGTTGCGGCGCGACGGCGGCCCGAGATCAAAGACATCTCGCCGAAGAACTTGCCGACCCCGAGCTTGACCGTGTTGGCCGGGTCATCGGGGTCGATCTGGATGTAGACCGCGCCGCGTAGCACCGAGAAAAAAGTATTGGTGTAGTCGTTGAACTGCACCACGACTTCGCCCTGGGCAGGCGTACGAATATCCGAATCGAGCAGAAATTCTCGCAATTGCAAGGGCGTAAGGCCGGCGAACAAGGGAATCTTGCTGCGGATCTGCACGATGGCGAGATTGACCTTGGTCAGGCCCTGCACGCCGGCAAACTTGGCACGCAGCAAACCTTCATCGGCCGGTTCGACCTCGCGCCCACAGATGAACTCGACAACCTCGTAGCCCTGATTGATGCACTGCTTGATCAGCGGATAGCCGGCCAGCGCGCCAATGATGTAGAGACCCGCGACGTTCGATTCGTACCGCGGTGAGACCGAGGGCACGGCGGCCGGGTCATCGCTGGGAAACACCACGCCGCAAGATTCAACAAAGGCGCGCGGCGGCAGCGCGCCGAGCCGCGCCACGATGCGGTCACACAGTACCTCGCTCATGCCGTCCTTGGTCTTGATTTCGAAACGCAGGCGCTTGTGCGATGGGTGGTCGGCGGGCACCGCCGTCACCGCTTTGGGACTGGCGTTGTATATGCACTCGATGTGGCCGCTTTCGATAGCGCGGGTGATGTCGCGCAGATTGCCTTCCTTGGCGCGCGTGAATTCGTCGCGGCGATTGAGAATGATCACGGCGTTGTTCACGGCCAGCGCTAAGGCGTTCTCGATGGCCGCGTCGCCAGCCCCGATCACCACGATGGTTTCACCGCCGTAGGCATCGGGGTCGTCCAGCTGATACTGGACCTCGGGCAGAGTATCGCCCGGCACTTCCATCCGCCGCAGATTGCCTTGCAAACCGATGCCCAACACCACGTACTCGGCGTGCACGATGGTGCCATCGGCAAGCTTGAGTTGAAACTTGCCCTGCTCGCCTGCGATGGCGACCACGTCAGACTTATAGCGAACCTTGGCACCGGACTGCTGGAGTCCCACCTGCCAGGTCGTGAGAATACGTTCGCGGGGTCCGGCTTCGAAACCAATCGCGGCACGCAGGGGCAACTGGCCAGGCTCGGCCATGACGTGCTTGCCCTTCTGATAGCGGTAGATGGTGTTAGCGAGTT
>JANLSI010000646.1:0-1906 GCA_031362345.1 Pseudomonadota bacterium | reverse complement strand
GAACGTGGACTACTTTGATATGTGAAGAACCTACCCCAGCGCGGCCAAATAAGCCGCGCGGGGGCTCTCGGACTTCACATATTTGATTTGCGGGTAGCGTGGCACTCTCCAACCACACTGGAGAGTGTTATGACGACCGATCTTCTTCCCAAGACCCGCGAGTTGCTTGCGCAATCTCCGTTTTGCCAGGATTTGGCTGAGTTTTCAGCTTGGCTCGCAGCCAATTTCTACACCCCGGTGATCATTCACGGTCACCTCTACCGGCTGGAAACCATCCTGCCGCGTATGCGGCGCTTAAGACGAGGCGCCGCGCGCGAAGTGGACGATCTGGACAGGGCGTTCGACCTTGCCCAAGGACCGTCGTCGCGCTTGAAAAACTTTCGGGCGACATGCCGCGCATATAAGCGATTTCTGCTGGCGATGGATCGACTGCGCAGCGTCGGCACTCAGGACCGCTTCGATGCGCTGCGAAGCGACTACGCTCAGCACTTGACGGAGTTACGAGGGCTGTCGCCGTCTTCACGACAGCATCACGCCCATGCGGTGACAGACTTTCTGGCACGAGCCCTCAGGCCCGGCCAACTGCTGAACACGTTGACTTTGGTCGATGTCGAGCGTTTCGTTGTACTGCGTAGTCGCGAGATTTCGAGGCACTCGCTGCAGCACGTCGTCGCCTATATCCGCGCATTTCTTCGGTACTGCCATGACCGTGGAGAAATCGGGATGCCACTCGACTCGATCGATACGCCGCGCACCTACCGCGACGAGCTACCCCCACGGGCGCTGCCCTGGGCTACGGTCCAGAGGCTGATTGCATCGATTGACCGCCGCAGCAAGGCTGGCTGGCGGGACCACTGCATCCTCCATCTGATGGCGCATTACGGGTTGCGACCTTCGGAGGTCGTAACCCTACGACTGGATTCGATCGACTGGGACAAGGCCGTGCTGCGCGTGACGCAATGCAAGACGCGCTCGGAGCTGCTCCTGCCGCTGGCCGCGCAGACGCTGCAAATATTACGTCGCTACCTCGCGCACAATCGACTTCGGGCGGGCACGGTCCACGCCGAGTTATTTCTGCGTGTGACCTGTCCGAGCGGTGCGCTGAAACGCACAGCAATTGGCGACATCTTCGCTAAACGCGTGCAAGCAGCGGATCTGGGTTTCCACGGGCACTATGTCTACCGCCTGCGCCATACGTTCGCGATGCGGCTGCTCACGCGCGGGGTTGGCGTAAAAGTGATCGGCGATCTGCTCGGACATCGCAATCTTGAGAGTACCTGTACGTATCTCCGGCTCGACACCGAGATGCTACGCGGCGTCGCGATCGATGTGCCGGCCCTGGACCGTTGCCAGGGAGGCCGCCATGCGTAAGCGCAAATCCCTGGACCGCTGGGACACCGTTGTGACTGCCTATCTGGTGAGTCGTCGCGCCCTCGGCCGCGCGTACAAGAAGGAAGAGCTGATCCTCGCGCATTTGCGCGGTTGTCTTGTCCAGGCCGGGGCTGCTGATCTGAACCAGCCGCTGTTCGATCAGTGGCGCGCACAGTTCTACCGCCTCAGTGCAAGCACGCGAGTCATACGCGAGCATACGGTGTACAAATTCTGTCGCTATCGGCGCCGCAGCGAGCCCGGCTGTTTCCTGCCGGATCGAATGGCGCTGGCCCGACTGCAGCCTTACGCGCTGCCGATCCTCATCGAGTCTGAGCAGATCGTGCAATTGCTGGGATACGTGTCGGGACTGAGTCCGGGAACGCGGTCTCCGATTCGATCGGCGGTACTGCGCTTGGCGATCATCCTGCTCTACACGGCTGGACTTCGCCGCGGGGAGGTGGTGCGGCTGACGTTGGGCGACGTCGATGCGCGCGCCGGCGTGCTTCGCATTCGTGAGTCGAAATTCCACAAATCC
>JANLSI010000639.1:0-2789 GCA_031362345.1 Pseudomonadota bacterium | reverse complement strand
GGTGTCCTGCACGGTCTTCGGCGCCGATTCGACGGAATATCCGCAGGCCGGCTCCAGCTGCTCGTCGGCGCCCGGGGTGTCGGCAGCTTGGGCCGACAGTCCGACACCGATCAGCGTCCATAGCGAGATCGCAAGCATGGTCCTCAACGACATTCGGCCTTCCCCTTTCGGTGGTGAAGCAGGCGCTGGCATGACAGCACCCGCTGTTTCAATGCTTGGTCTGGTATTGGTCGTGACAGCTCTTGCAGATCTTGACCGTATCGCCGAACACCACACGGATGTTGGCCTGGTCACCAAGCTTGGCAAGCTTGGCCAACTCGGCGGTGGCCGCTTGCAATTCCTGCATGCGCTGCTTGAAGTCATCCTGGTGCTGCCAGAGTTCCGCCTTGACGTGGGACTTGACCGCAGCGGTGTCGGGCGTGAAGCCCTCCAGCGCCATCGGCGCGAGCAATGCAGCGCGTTCTGCCAAAAATGAAAAACGCGTGGGGTCAAAAATGAGGTCACCCTTGATCATTTTGCCGAGCGGGCCGATGTTCCAGGCCAGCGCCGTCATGATGCCTTGCCGATAGGCAACCGCGTATTTGGGCTTGTCGGCCGCCGCCGCGCTGGCGCTGCTGAATAGCCAGACAAAGGCCATGACTAGGCTTAACTGAAGCCGACCCATGGGGCGCGTTTCCTTCACAAGTTGATGAGCACGGCTACCATACCAGCACTCAGCGCCAGCAGCACGGCGGCCAGCCACGGGCTGGCGGTGCGCACCGTCGGTGGCGCGCCGGGCAGCATGCGCCGACCAGTGATCATGGCTAGGGTCAGATGCTCGCCCTTGCGCAGGCGGTGATAGACGATGGCCACCACGTGCACGCTTATCAAGCTGAGCAGGACGACGAAATTGATGGTATGCACGCCGCTCAGGGTATCGCTCAGATCCTTGTCGACCCAAGCCATGAGTGGCCCTTCATTCATGATGTCGTCATTGGCGAATAGACCGGTGACGGTCTGCACCGTTAGTCCTGTCAACAAGGCCACCACCATCCAGCCGCCGAGCGGATTGTGGCCGGGCTGCGCCAGCGGTGTGGGTGTGAGCAGATCGCGCACGGCACACAGGACGCGACGCGGTCCGTGCACAAACTGCGCGAAGCGTGAGTATTCGCCGCCGACTACGCCCCAGGCCAGGCGAAACAGCAGCAGGCTTAAGATCCCATAGCCCGACCATTGGTGATAGTCGAACGCCTCGCCACCTTGCTCGCCGCTCCACCACGACATGGCAACGAGTGCCACCAGCGACCAGTGGCATAGCCGCGTCGGCAGATCCCAGACCTTTAGCGCACGAACACTCATCGCGCTGCGCCGGGTGGCGCAAAATGATCGAGCCGACAGTCAGCGGCGATGTAGCGCTGCGCGGCTTCCACGCCTTCATCGTTGCGCGCCTGGCAGAACGCGGTGACGACTTGCTCGGTGGTCATGGGCATTACTCCTGGTTGGCAACGGTGCGCAGCGGCACGGCGATTATTGAACGAATGGGTGGGGGCCGTCACCGGCGGGGTCCGGCCTTGCTTTCCCACGCTTGCCCACTCACCATGGCCGCTCGCTATTGGGATGATGTTTCGACGATGCGAATTGCCCGTGGGCTGCATCTTGCCGCCTTGTGTGTGCTGCTTGCGGCCTGCGTTGTGCCGGCGCTCTTGATGCCGAGCGCGAGCCAGTTGATGTGGGCGCTGTTGAAGCCGCTGGTCGGCCTTGATCCGAATATCGTGCATCTCTACGATCAGCCGCTGATCAAGGGCCGAATGACGGCCCTGCTCGGGCCCCATTACGACACTGCCATGTCGCTCCTGAAGACCGCCAATGAACTGCAACAGGAAGGCCCTTTATTCTTCGTCGTATCGAAGTTCACGCCGGTGCCAGAGCTCGCTGAGAAGGCCGGACTGGTGTGGAATTCCGATACCAATCAGATGGCCGTTGCCATGCTCAAGGGCGATGGCGTGCAAGTTTTCACTGAAGCCCTGCCAGGCCAGGTGACCGCGCAGGCCAATGCCGCCATGACGGCGGTCGTGCCGGTATGGCCGGCCGTGATGCAGGTGTGGGCGACACCGCCCTGACGAAGGCCACGGCCGGGCTTTTTCGCGGCTGGCGGGTGGTGGCCGCCGCGTTCAGCGTGCTGTTCTTCGCCTACGGCCTGCAGTTCAGTTACGGCGTGTTCGTCAGCGGCATGGCGGCCGAACTCGGCTGGAGCCGCGCCGCGACGGCCTTGCCCTATTCAATCTACGTATTTGCCTATAGCGTATTGAGCGCCGCCACCGGTCGCGCTACGGACCGTTTCGGCCCCCGCCCGGTCATCACCATTGGCGCGGTGCTGCTCGGGATCGGCTGGGGGACCAGCGCGCTGGTCCAGCAGCCCTGGCATTTGAACATCACCTTAGGCGTGATCGCCGCACTCGGCATGAGCGTGGCCTGGGTGCCATGTAATGCCACGGTCTCGCGCTGGTTTACACGCCGGCGTGGCACGGCGGTAGCGGTCGCGTCGAGTGGCGGCAGCCTCGGTAATCTCATTGTGCCGGCCGTGGCGGCGGCGATGATCTCAGTGTGGGGTTGGCGCTGGAGCCTGGCCGTGATCGCGGTAGTCGCGGCCAGCTGCATGCTGGTGGCGGCGCGCTTCATGCTGCGCGATCCGGAAGCGCTTGGCTTGTGGCCGGACGGCGACGCGAGACCGTCGCCAATGACAGCGCTGGGGCCCGGCAAGGCCTTGAGCGAGGTGTGTTGGAGCGAACCCTTCCTGCTGCTCATTGCGA
>JANLSI010000632.1:0-1631 GCA_031362345.1 Pseudomonadota bacterium | reverse complement strand
AGGGCATCGACCGCGATGGCGAGGACGCTGAGCACCGTGCCTTGCGCATGTGGGTGCCTTTCCAGGTCGAAGACCACTGCGGCTTCTACAATACCCATGAGACGTCCGATGGGCGCACCATCGATTTCGAAGGCCGCCTGGATTACGCTGATGGCCGCGCGGTCAAGCTCATCGCCGTGCGCCACGAACTCCAATACTTGAGCGGCACACGACGACCGAGCGGCGGCAGGATAGAACTAGACGGCGAGGACGGTGTGACGCGCAGCTACACACTGCGTCTGGCCGGTACACCCGCCGACGTGCAAGGCGGCGGCTATTATCGCGGCTGGCGCGATGGCCTGGGCGCCGGCATTTATCGCGGCGCCGAGGTCGTCGAGTGCGACAGCTACGACGTCAGTCCTGGCGCCGAAACCAGCGGCCCAACCCATGTCCCGGCGCGCTATCGTCTGGGCCCGACCGAGTATCCGATGGCGATGATCGGACCGGGCGGCGCGGCGGGCATGGCGCACTTCGAACACACCCTGAGTGGCGCCTATCCGCGCTATGGATTCGCGTCGTGAGCGGTGCGCACGGGCAGCACTTTCTGTCTGTGCTGTGTATTCAGTCGCGTGCTTGAGCTTGCAACGCTCGACCACCACCCAACAGAGGTGATTCAGACGATGAGCTACGTAACTCTGGTCTACGCTAGCGACGGCCCGATCGCGACCATCACCCTCAATCGGCCCGAGGACTTGAACACCATCGTGCCGCCCATGACCGACGAAATCGAGGCCGCAGTGGCGCAGGCAGTGCGCGATCAAACCGTCAAGGTCATCGTGCTGCGCGGCGCCGGGCGCGCGTTCTGCGCCGGCTTCAATTTCAGCGGTGGCTTTCATCAGTGGGACAACGGGCTGACCACCGGCGGTAAGTGGGACCCGGGCAAGGACTTCGTCATGACCTGTTCGCCGGTTACCGGCTGGGTGGCGAAGTTCATGAGTCTCTGGCACAGCCCCAAGCCCGTCATTGCGATGGTGCATGGCTGGGCCCTCGGCGGCGGCAGCGAGCTGGCGCTGTGCGCCGACCTCGTGCTCATGAGTGAGGACGCCCGCATCGGCACGCCGTACTCACGCCTGTGGGGCTGCCATCACGCCGGCATGTGGGTACATCGTCTGGGGCTCGCCAAGGCCAAGGAGCTGGCGCTGACCGGGCGGCCGCTGTCGGGTATCGAGGCCGTGCAATGTGGCCTGGTCAACAAGGCCGTGCCCTTCGAAGATCTGGAGCGCGAGGCTTACAAGCTCGCTAACGAACTGGCCTCCATTCCACTCTCCCAGCTCGCGTGCATGAAGCTCGTCGTCAACCAGGCCTACGAGAACATGGGCTTGAAGTCGACCCAACTGCTGGGCTCGGTGCTCGACGGTCTGATGCGCAACACGCCGGAAGCCGAAGCCTTCATCGATTTGGCTCAGCAGGCCGGTGTGCCGGCAGCGGTGGCAGAGCGCGATGCGCTGTTCGGTGATTATTCGCAGGCAACGCGCGACGGCAAGCCCAATCCGAACAACGCCTATCCCTCGCCCACGTCGGGGTGAGCCTGACGCAGGCGGACATCGCGTGATGTCCGCCCGCGTCGGTGTCAGGTGCTCGGCACCAGCCGC
>JANLSI010000087.1:0-2575 GCA_031362345.1 Pseudomonadota bacterium | reverse complement strand
CGGGATGTTGGTGGTACCGACCGACAAGCTGTCGATGAACTTCGGCACAGCGCTAAACACCGCGCCAAGGCCGACGCCCATCGCCATGGCGGCAAAAATCCACAGTGTCAGGTTGCGATCGAGAAATGACAGCCGTTTGGGCGGTGTTGGCGTGTTCATGAGAGACTCCCAGGTTTCAATCCGCAATTAATTCTGCCGTTAGTATTCATCACGCGACATCAGGCGCTGCGGCCCCACCGGCCACTGCGTTCAGCAAGGTCCTCAATGGTCGCAGGCTGGCGGGATTGAGCGAGTAGCAAACGCGCGGACGTTCGATTTCGCCAGTGATGGTGCCCGCCGCTTTGAGGATGCGCAAATGCTCGGAAACGGTCGATTGGGCCAGTTGGATCTCCTGCACGATGTCGCATCCGATGCATGACTGTTTCTCGATCAGCAGTCGCACGATACCGATGCGGGCTGAATGGCCAAGGGCCTTGGCCAGTGCAGTAAGCTCATCGTCGGTCTGATCGATGTTCCACGTCTGATGCGTTAGATGTCGCTTCATTGGCTGAAGAGCGGTCTTGATTAAATCGTTAATCGACGATTGACGGTAGCTTAAGCGCGAACTGAAACTAGAGTAGGGTCTTGCGCCGCACTTAGCGAATGGAAGACTGATGATGGGGAATAGCGCTCTGCCGGTTGGCGTCGCCGTGGAGCTGGCGCGTGTGCAAGCCATCGCCAAGACTTTCGACTGGCGTGGCCGACTTAGAAGCTCACCTGGATCTGCGTATAGAGATAGGTCGAGTCGCCGTTGCCCGAGGCCTGCGGCGCGTCGTCGATAAACTCGCCATTGGCCAGCCAGGCGCCGCCCACTTCGAGCGCAAGATTGCCTGGCAGCACGGTCCAGATAGCATTCCATTCCAGTTGCTGACCGATGAATCTGCCAGATTGACCGCTCCTGTCGCGCACACCGGCCGCGACCCAAGCATCGCGTTGCTCAGCGAGCCAGTAGCCACGGTGGGCGAGGGTCAACTGCAGCGCTTTGGTCGGCTTGGCGATAACGCGTGCGCCGGCCGAGATCAAGTTGGCGCGCGAGAACGCACCCCATAGGCCGGTCGGGCCGAACTCAAAACGACGCGCACTGAACAACGAATCGAAGCGCCCGCTGTCGCCGTCGTTCGGGTCCTCGTCGCCACTCGCGTAGTCAAACTGCGCAAGCACACGCGGTGACCAGGGCGCGATGAAGCTATAGCCGAATTGGGCGTGTTGCAAATGAGCGAAATGATCGAGGTCACGCTGGTCGGTGGCAGCGTTCGTGGCGCGCACCTCGCCGAATTGCAGCATCGACTCCCACTCGAAATCGAAATGTCCGGCTGACGGCTCACGCCACCAGCGCACGCCTGGGGTATAGATACGTCGATTTCGTGTGGCGAAGCGTTCATCGCTTTCATGAAAGCCGACTACATAGCCTTCGACCCGTGCACCGCCGGCCAACGGCCGGCTGCGCAGCGCGGTGAGCCACAACACGCTGCCGCTGTCCTCTTCGTCGAAACCGCTGACGTCGCGCGCCAGGTCGCGGCGCCCGTCGGGCCGTCGCACGACCGGCATCACGGCCAGCGCGCGGGACTCCCAACCGGCCGTGCCGGCCATCTGCCAATCCACACCGGTGAAGCCATTGATGGTGTTGCGGAAGGCACTGCGCGCAAGCAGGCGGCGGCCACCGAAGTCGATGGTCTGGCGGCCGACGGTCACCGCGCTGGTTCTGACCGCAGCGCTGGGCGCCTCGATCCGCCAGCCAAGATAGGCCTGGAGCAATTCAGCAGAATTGACCTGGGAGGTATCGAGGGGTGTGCCACCGTCATCCAGCATCAGCCGCGCGTCGAGCATTTCAGCGCCGGCGCGCCACGCGCCCTTGCGCGCCTCGGCAGCGACAAAGGTGCGCGAAGCCAGGCCCTGGTCGCCACCGCTGCCGCCGCTGCGAAACTGTCCGTCTATGGATTCGTAGCGCATACGATGCTGCACTGCAAGCGTCAGCCAGTCCGGTAAGGCGAGCGCGCTCTGCAGCCGCCATGGACTGGCCGGCGGCTTGGCGTCGGCAGCGATCGCAGTGGCGGTGGGCAGCAGCACAAGACTGAGCAGGGCGGCGCGAAGTGTGACGTGGTTTTGTTGATATTTCATGGCGGCGCACTATAGGGATGACAACCGCAGCTTGAAACTCGCACGGTTGAACCTATTCTTTCCAGCCGCGATGACGTTCACCCTCCGCGTCCATGAACTCACATAACACCTTGGGCTTGCCCATCTGTCACCGCAAATTCTTCACCGTTCTTGCACTCCTTGTCGTCACGAATGGCGGATTGGCGCCGGCGGTCCATGCCGAACAGCGCTTGCGGCTCGCCACCACCACTAGCACCGAGAACTCCGGGTTGCTGGCCGCTATCCATCCCAGCTTCGAGCAAGCCCACGGTGTGGTCATCGACGTCATCGCGGTGGGCAGCGGCAGGGCGCTCGAACTAGGACGCAATGGTGACGTCGATGTCGTACTCGCCCATGATCCTGACGCCGAGCAAGCCTTTGTTGCCGATGGCGCCGGCAT
>JANLSI010000874.1:0-5557 GCA_031362345.1 Pseudomonadota bacterium | reverse complement strand
GCGAAGCGTACGCCATCGTGCAGTCTAGCTGACCAAACGCTCAAAGCGCGGCGCCGGTTGCGCCGACCAAAAACCACTAGCCAGGACATGTACATGGAACTCATTGAAAAGATCGGCTACATCGGCAGCGCGGTCAATGCTCTTGCGATGGTCGGTTCGGTGGCCTATCTCGCCTTGCAAGTGCGCCAAGCCAACCGACTCGCGCGCCTGTCGGCGATCGACGCACTGCGCGATGCGACTAACCGGTTCCGCGAAGTATTGCTGACCAGCGACAACGTTGACGTCTGGCTGAAAGGCATCCAACGCCCCGACGAAATGACCGACATTGAACGCTTCCGCTGGGATGAACTCGCGCTCTATCTGTGGGACTCGACGCAAGCTACCTATCTGCGCGCCATGCATCTCGGCGAACGCTTTGCCGTACGCCGCATCGGCTACACGGTGCGCTATGCGAGTGGCGGCGTGCGATTCAAGGACTGGTGGGGTGCGCGCCGCGAACGCTTCCATCCGGATTTCGCGCGCTTCGTCGATGACAATTTGGGCAAGCCCATCGAGTCGGTTGGCGACCACCCGCCGAAGCGGCGCAGGGGCAGCCCGGCCGCAGACGCGCTCTAGTGTAGAATGCCCGCGCCGCGCGTAATCGTGGCGGCTCTCCCCTCGTCCAGAAAGCAACGTCACTTGCTCGAAAAACAGCGGCTGCAACGGATACTCAATCTGGCGATGCCGGTGATCGCCGGCATGGTGTCGCAGAATGTTTTGAATCTGGTTGATACCGCCATGGTCAGCCGCCTGCCGCATAGCAATGCGGCGCTGGCGGCGGTCGGTTATGGCGGTTTCGCGCTGTTCCTTGCACAGTCCATCATTCTCGGCCTCTCGACCGGTGTGCAGGCTTCGGCAGCACGGCGCAAAGGCCAGGGACGCTTGGGCGAGACCGGCGCCTTCCTGAATGCGGCGCTGCTCATCGTGGCGCTCGTCGCACCGCTATTATCGGTCGCGCTCTACCTGCTCATCCCGCATCTGTATCCTCACATCAACAGCGACCCCGAGGTGATTGCGCTCGGCGTGCCCTATCTCCAGATCCGCTCGGCTGCGATCATTTTCGTGGCGATGAATTTCTCGTTCCGCGGCTACTGGAATGCGGTCGATCTGACGCGCCTGTACATGACCACCCTGATCGCGATGCATGTGCTCAACATCGTGCTGAACTACATGCTGATCTTCGGGCACTTCGGCGCGCCCGCCCTGGGGGTACGCGGTGCGGCCTATGCCTCGGTCATCGCGCTCGGATTCGGTACCTTGATGTATTTCGCGCTGGGCATGCGCTGGGCGCGGGATTATGGCTTTCTGAAACATCTGCCGAGCCGCGCAGACATCAAACGTCTGCTGCAGTTGTCGTTGCCGAGCGGCGTGCAGCAGATGTTCTTCTCGGCGGGCTTCCTGGCCTTGTTCTGGATCATTGGCCAGATCGGCACCGCCGAAGTCGCTGCTGCCAACGTACTGATGAACGTGATGCTGGTGGCCTTCTTGCCGGGTCTAGGATTTGGTCTCGCCGCCGCCACCCTGGTTGGCCAGGCGCTGGGTCGGAACGAAACTGCCGACGCCGCACGCTGGGCGTGGGACGTGGTCAAGGTCGCGCTGGTAGTGATGGGCCTGCTCGGCCTGCCGATGGTCATCGCGCCTGAAGCGGTGTTAACCAGCATCTATCGTTTGAAACCCGAGACCCTCGAAGTCGCGTTGTGGCCGCTGCGCCTGGTTGGACTGAGTATGGTGTTCGAAGCCGTTGGCACGGTGCTGCAAAACGCCCTGCTCGGCGCCGGCGACACGCGCCGCGTGATGCTGACCACGATTGCCAATCAATGGTTGCTGTTCCTGCCGATCGCCTACCTGATCGGCCCCTTCCTCGGTTTGGGCCTGACCGCTATCTGGGCCTTACAGGTGTTGTACCGCTGTGTGCAGGCGCTGATCTTCGCCGGCTACTGGCGCAGTCAGCGCTGGGCTCATATCAAGATCTGAACAAGCGCGCGGTACGCCTGTGTATTGATCGCGCTGCGGCAAAGCCGAAGTGTTTTGCATCTACATTCTTCTTCGTGGTCGTGCTGGTGTCGCTGGCAATCCGACATCGGTAAGCGAAAGCGTGTGAACGCATTGCGCTCCTTGAGGTTCGCGCTGTTGTTCGCACTGGCGAGCCTGGCCATACTGAAAGTGGGCGCTGCAGGTGTGTGGCACGGGCAGTTGCCAGGTCCTGGCCCTGAATATAACGCTGCTCACCGAACTGCACGCAGTGCGCAGCACGACCCTCGACAGCTTCTTCTTCACCACCGTCACGTGGGCCGGTTCGCCATATCTGCTACTGCCCTTGGCTATGGCGTTTGCGCTGCTCGATCGGTGTTCGACTAACTGCCTGCAGCGCTGGTTTGTGCCCTTGGTATTGGCCAGCACCTTGCTAGTGGTTCAGAGCGCCAAGCTGCTGGTCGCACGACCGCGCCCGACCTTGTTCGAAGCGCTCATTGCGCTGCCCGCAGACCATTGTTTCCGGTCTGCGCTACGCGGTGCTCTAGTGTTCAATAAAGTCCCAAGGATAGAGGCGGCCACACGCTGCAACCGTTCATGCTGACGGCATTCCAATTCAGCAACAGTAACGCTCTATTCCATCTCTATTCCTCCAAACACGACAGTTAGTTTTCCTACACCCCAGAAGGCGCGTCGTTATGTAGCAATGATCTGCAATGGTGGGATCACCTATGGGAACGGTGAGCACGCCGGCGCTATGCCTGGACAGTTGCTGCGGGGCTGAGCCAGGGCTTGAAAATTCGCGCGCGCGGCGCCGTATTGGACGGCGGGTACAAGTCATTTACCTCGACCCCAAGTCGCCGCTTTCTTCTTGGCGCAGAACTTGTTGCCGCTGCTGGAAGCAGCTGCCCCGCTCGACGCACGCTGAAGACAACGCCGGCCCCTGAAACAGCGCTGCTAACCCGGCAGCAGCGGCTGACGTTCACCCCGATCGTTCATTCGCGCCATCATTTAGGGCGTTTATACTGGCCTATACTCGTTACACTGACGCTGGGCGCATGATTGCCGAATGTGGCACGCGGGTGAGACCGTGCTTGCCATTACGACCGTGTGATCGCGGCAAAATTCGTGGTGCAGGCAGCCACTGAGCGGAGTAACCGAGTGAAAATACTATTGGACGGCGGAACGTTTTTTGAGGGGCCGCGCTGGCACGATGGAGCGTGGTGGGTCTCAGATTTCTACGCCCATCGTGTACTGCGCGTGTCGCCCGAGGGTGTCGCAGAAGTCGTCGCCAACGTGCCAAACCGACCTTCCGGCCTCGGCTTTTTGCCAGATAACAGCTTGCTCATTGTGTCGATGCAAGATCGCAAGGTTTTGCACCGACACACCGACGGCGCACTCAGCGAATACGCAGATCTGGCGGCTGTGACCGGCGGCTATGCCAACGACATGGTGGTCGACCGACACGGTCGCGCCTACGTCGGCAACCTGGGTTTTGATCTTTTCGGTGGTGGCACGCCGGCTGCGACATCGCTGGTGCGAGTGGATCCGGGCGGCACAGTTGTGGTCGTCGCGGATGATCTATGGTGTCCGAATGGCACGGTCATCAGCGCCGATGGCAAGACGCTGATCGTTGCGGAGTCTTTTGCCGCGCGCTTGACCGCATTCACGATTGAGGCGTCAGGCGACTTGAGCGAGCGCCGCGAATGGGCCGCCTTTGGTCCCCCGCCAGCATTTGATTCCGTGGACACGATCATGAAGGCCGCGTTTGCCCCGGATGGTTGCGCCATCGACGCAGAAAATCACGTATGGGTCGCCGACGCCTTGGCGGGTCGGGCGTGTCGCGTGGCAGCGGGCGGGAGAATTGTGGACGAGGTGCGGGCACCGAACGATTTTGGTATTTACGCCTGCGCTTTAGGCGGCGAGGACGGCCGCACATTGGTGTTATGCGCGGCGCCTGATTTCAGCGACGTGAAGCGTGCGGCTGCACGCGAGGCTGTATTGTACGCGCACGAAGTCAGCGTGCCGCACGGCGGTGGCTTGCCGTGATGTCCGGCCTTGGTGCGGCGTCAAGATCGCTCGTGTGCCGCTGGTGTGGACAGCGGTATCGGTTGGCCTAGGCGAAAGGCAAGACCTGACCCTGGGCTTTCCGTTTCCTGGCTCAGCTGACCGCCGACCTTCTGTTCCTGGGACATCGTCACACCATCACCGCAGATCGCTCACGCAGGGCTGCGATCGGCGGTTGATTCGCTCGGAAGCTTTGGGTTGAATGCTAAGCTCCAAGGCGTCGGTTCACTGCACAGCGGCGAGCCGAATTGTCAGCTACGCTAACTAGGCCCTCTTATCACCTAACGGAGCAAACTCATGCAAGACCACATCTACAAGAAAGTTGAACTGACCGGTAGTTCGACTGATTCGAGCGACCAGGCCATTCGCAACGCCATCAGCAAGGCCGGCGCATCACTGCGCCACATCGATTGGTTCGAAGTGATGGAAACGCGTGGAGAGATTAGGGACGGCCTCATCATGCACTGGCAGGTCACGGTCAAAGTCGGCTTTCGACTCGAAGATTGACCGGACTGGGATGGCGCTGGGTCAGCGGCAAGCGAGAAGATTTCGCGACGCTGTTCGACCCACGCGCGCACGGCACGCCACCGGTGTCCATGCTGCAGAGGTGCTCCATGACGGTCTCATTCGACTTCGTGGGTGACAAGCTTGAATATGCCACACGATCGCGCAGCAGACCGAGATTCGTCGCCACCTGACGCGATGGACCCATCCGTGTCGTCCTTGATCGCGACGGAAAGCCGCCTCGGCGCCCATAATTACAAGCCGCTCGATGTCGTGCTCGAACGCGGCTTAGACATCTGGGTATGGGATGTAGCAGGTAAACGTTACCTGGACTGCCTGGCCGCGTATTCGGCGGTCAATCAAGGGCATTGCCATCCGCGAATTTACGCGGCGATGGTCGCGCAGGCGAGCAGACTGACTATCACTTCGCGCGCGTTCCACCATGATCAGCTTGCGCTGCTCTATGAAGATCTCGCCGCCCTGAGCGGAGCGCACAAGATTCTGCCGATGAATTCCGGTGCCGAAGCCGTCGAAAGCGCAATCAAGGCGGTGCGTAAATGGGGCTATGAGGTCAAGGGCGTAGCGCACGACCAGGCCGAGATTGTGGTGTGTACGAACAATTTTCACGGTCGCACCATCGGTATCGTCGGCTTTTCTACCGACCCCAGCGCACGTACTGGCTTTGGACCGTTCGCAGCCGGCTTCCGCCACGTACGCTTCGGCGCGATCGATGATTTTGAACAGGCCATCACTGCAAACACGGTGGCCTTTCTGGTCGAACCCATCCAGGGCGAAGCGGGTGTCATCATTCCCCCCGCCGGCTATTTCACTGCGGTGCGCCGGCTTTGCACGCGGCACAATGTGGTGTTAATTCTGGATGAGATCCAGACCGGTCTCGGCCGCACCGGCAAATTCCTGGCCGAGCAGCATGAGGGCATCGAAGCCGATGTGACCTTGATCGGCAAAGCCCTCTCGG
>JANLSI010000618.1:0-1785 GCA_031362345.1 Pseudomonadota bacterium | reverse complement strand
ACGGCTGTAATACGCTCAAGGATTTCGCCAACATGAATGGTTTGTCAGCACCGCATTACGCGTTGCGCGAAGGTCAAACCCTGCGGGTGCCGACCTGCGGTGCGTGATCGGCAGGGGTGAACCGTGACGGCGCGCCCGGCGTGGAGCTCGGCCTCGCGCTGATCGTGCTCAGCGTCGCCCTCGGCCTGCGCGCATGGGCGGCGGCCGGTGACTTCTGGCTAGACGAGATCTGGTCGTGGATGGCGGTGCGCGATCGTGTGCACAGCGTCGCCGACGTCTTCTTTGCCATCGATCACGAAGCGAATCACATTCTCAACTCGCTGTGGATTTACTGGCTGGGTCTGGATGTCGACTGGCGCTGGTATCGCCTGCCGGCGGTAGTGGCCGGCGCGCTGTCGGTGCTGGTCGCAGATCGTCTGCTGGCCACGGCCGGGGTGGCCGCGCAATGGGCTGCAAGACTGCTGTTCGTGCCGTCTTTCCTGTTGGTCAATTACGCCTCCGAGGCACGCGGTTACGGCGTGCTGATGCTGTGCGCGCTGGCGAGTCTGTGGCTGCTCGAGGCCCATCAACGCGCGCTTGTCGACCACCAGCGGGGGCGAGCGCGCGCGGCGTTGTGGGGCTTCTGGCTGGCGGCCATATTCGGCACCCTGGCCCATGCCAGCTACGGCGCAACCTTCGCCGCGCTGGCGTTATGGACGGCGTGGCGTTGTTGGCGTGCAACCGGCAGCAGCGCGCAGCGCATCGCTCGTTTCGGCTTGTTGTTCGGACCACCGGGCCTGTTTGCAGTGTGGTTGTGGGCGATCAATTTCTTGCATGTAGCTATCGGTGGCGGGCCGCTGATGGGCGCCTGGCAGGCCGCTGCGGCGGTTTGTGCGCTGGCCGTGGGTGGTCCCGGCCAAGGACCGTGGGTGTGGCCGCTCGCGATTGCGGCACTAGTGGCCCTGGGCATTGAAGTCGTGGCGCTGCTGCGCGCCGGCGATGCGCGCGCGACGCTGTGGTTGGCGATGCTGGTGGTGCCCGCTGTGCCACTCACGGCCGGGGTGCACGCGCAATTCATTTATCCGCGATTCTTTCTCGGCGGCGCACTGTTCCTGCTTGTCGCACTCGCCAGTCTCGCCGCGCGCGGCTGGCGTGCGGGCGGTGCGCGACGGCTGTTGGTGTGCGGCGCGCTGGCGCTGATCACGCTCGGCAATCTGCAGGGTCTGACGCGACTGCTGCGTGACGGGCGCGGACAGCCGGCAGCGGCGGTGCGCTGGATGGCCGATCACAGTCACGGTCCGCGCATCGTGGTGGCGAGTGACCACGGGTTTCGCCACGGCATGACGCTCGATTTCTACACTCCCTTACTGCACGCCGGGCAAAGCTTCGAGTTGCTGCTCGAACCACCCTGGCCGCCAGCGGGTCCAGAATGGATCTTGCGTCAGGACGCCGCGCGCGATTGGCAACCTGCGTCGGCCTTGCACGACGCCGAGGGCCGCATCTATCAGATCGAAGCGCGCTATCCCTACGCCGGTTTGTCGGGCTTCACCCTCGCGCTCTATCACCGGCGCGACGCGCCGGCGCCGCCGGTTTCGCGCTGAGCCGGTTCAGGGCCGCGCCGGCCGTATCTCGAACAAGCGCGCCAGCGGCTGGCTATGGCCATCGCGTATCACCAACTGCTCTGCCAGCAGACGCAGGCGCGGTGGAAACGGTGTCCGCACCTCGAGTAATTCATGACGCAGGCCGGTGTTGGCCGCGCACTGGGGAAAGCACGGCGAGGCGAGGGTCTGGGTTGGATCGTCGGCG
>JANLSI010000600.1:0-2444 GCA_031362345.1 Pseudomonadota bacterium | reverse complement strand
TGGTGCGCGACGCCGGTGGCTTCACGGCGCATGCCACGCCGGGTTTCCCAGCGCCGCGCTGAAAGCGCCGCGACTCAGGCCGAGGCAGCGAAAAAACGGTCAAAGAATAATTGCTCAACCGGCAAACCCTTGGCGCTCAGCAAGCGGCTGACGGTGTCGCACATCGGCGGCGCGCCGCACAGATAGGCATCAATGTCGCGCGCATTTTCTAGTGCGTGTTGCACGGCGCGTGTGACCGTACCGCACGCACCCTGCCAGTCATCGCCGTCCTGCACACCATCGAGCGTCGGCACGAAATCGAGTTGCAGGCCGAAGCCGGCGCGCAGTTCGTCGAGATAGGGCAGGTCTTGCGGACGGCGGGCGCCGTAGAACAGGGTGAAGCTGCGCCTATCCCCACGCTCGCCCGCCGCGCGCAACATGGCCATCACGGGTGCCAGGCCGGAGCCGATGGCACACATCACCACCGACCGCTCGCCATCGCGCAGATAGCTCGCGCCAAAGGGGCCGCGCACGGCCAGCAAATTACCCGCCTGCAGTTCGGTGATACGTCCAGAGAACGCGCCACCCTCAATGCGTTTCAGGAGAAAACTTAAGCGCCGATCCGAGGACGGCGACGAAGCCATGGAGTAATTGCGCCACAGCCTGCCGTGCGCGCTGGGCAAACCAAGCTCGACAAACTGTCCGGCATAGAAGTGTAATGCCGCCGGCAGCGCCACCTGCAGTTCCCACAATTCGGGTGTGAGTTGCACAACGGCCGCCACTTCGGCTTCGAAGCTTGCGGGCAGCAACACCGGCAAGGCGCGTTCGTCGGGTAAGCGATGATCGCGGATCAGCAGATCGCTCAAAGGTGTCGCGCGGCACAGTAAGGCCCAGCCGTCATCGCGCTCGCTGTCCGGCAGGGAGTATGCATTGACTTCGCCGACATCGACCTCGCCGTCCTCGATCAGGTATTTGCAGGTCGAGCAGCGGCCTTGTCGGCAGCCGTACAGCAGCGCGACGCCATGGCGCAACGCGCCATCGAGGATGGTTTCGTTTTCGCCGACGGAAAAACTCTGCCCGCCGGGCGCGAGCTCGACCAGGTATTGCGCTTGCCTCATGGAAAAAACTCAGGCGCGATGCATCTGGGTCACGTCACTGGTCAGGATGAACTTGTCGGGCTCAGTCATCACCCGCCCGACATAGGTTGACATGATCACCAGCCATTGCGACATGGACAGTTCGGCACCCAGTTCCTCGGCGACTTGATTCAAATCGACTTCGATGCGGCCGCCGGGCGCGGTGATCTTCCAGTAGGTGCCGTGATCGGCCACCACCAGAGCAGGATCTTGGCGCTCCAGTACATCCAGTGTGGCCTGGGCTTCGGGTGAGCCCTGCATCAGTACCAGCGAGACATCGGTACGGCCGGGGCTGTTCATGGCTGCTGGGACAAACTAGACGTGAAACCAAGCGCGCGGATCAGCTTCGCGGTGTTGGCGCAGGCAGCGGCATGGGAGGACTGAAATTCCAGGCCCAGACTCGGCGCCAGTGCATAGACCGGCGCCAAGGCTTGCGCGGCGGCATCGGCCCGTGCACTCCAATCGTCGAGCCAGACCTGGATCACAGCACGGTTGTGCGCGCAATGGGGGCTGGCGGCATCGACCACCATGGTCACGAAAGCCTGGGTCGCGGCGAGGTTGCGGCGGCGATCCCGTTCGACGGTCATGACGATGTGTGGCGCGACCGCGTCGTCGTTCGGCAAGGCGCCGCGCCGGATCAGATCGCTGACCGCCATCTGCTGCAATAGCGGGCCGACCACCAGGTTGATACCGATGAATAGTTCAGCCCAGTCCGTGTTCGCCATGATTTCTTCGGCGAGCTTACGTGCCGGCTGGTAGACCGCTGACTCCAACCACTGCTGCTTGCCGTACCCGTCGTCGACCGCGGCGTTAAAGTTTTCGAGTTCGACCAGATAGATGATCACGTCCTGCGCGTGCCGCAGGTGGTCGATGCTCTGGAAGCACAGAACGTTGCCGATGGTGTCGGACAGTGCTTCGCGCTGGGCCGGCGCGAAGGCACGGAAAATCGCGTACTCAAAAAACGACCAGGCCCGATAGTGGCCACACAACAGGTCACGCACCCAGCCGGCGGGCAACGCCGCCAGCGCGCCATCCAGACCGGCGTCTTCGGTCATGCGGGCGATCGAAGTTTCCTGTTGCTCCTGGTGACGCACATAGGTGCGCTGCCACTGCTGAGCCGGATCGCGATAGGCGTACCAGTCGTCGTGCTGCAGCAGAGTCGAGCGCTGGGACCACAGGGTCTCGCCGTCGGGTCGCAGCAAATAGCATTCGGTCTCGCTCAGATTGGCATCGAGCTTGTCGAAACCCCAGGCATCGGGCTGCTGATGGACGGTAAGGGCCTCGTACTCCGTCAGACGTCGGCCCGCCGGTGTGATGAAGGTAAAATCG
>JANLSI010000575.1:0-3908 GCA_031362345.1 Pseudomonadota bacterium | reverse complement strand
CCGGTCGGGCCGGTTACCAACACCATGCCATGGGGTCGCGCGACCGCTTCGAGCAAGCGCGCCGCGCTCGCCGGCGCTAAACCGAGCCCGTCGAAATGGACATGGATATTGCTCTTCTCGAGGATGCGCATGACGATGCTTTCGCCATACTGGGTCGGCAGGGTCGAGACGCGCAGATCGACTTCGCGGCGGCCGAATTTGAAATTGATGCGGCCGTCCTGCGGCACGCGCTTTTCGGACACGTTCAGCCCGGCGATGACCTTGATGCGCGCCGCCAGTGCCGGCCCCAGTGCGACCGGGATCAGCACTTCCTGACGCAGGATGCCATCGACGCGGATGCGCACGCGGATGATGCGTTCTTCCTGTTCGAGATGGATATCCGTGGCGCGCGCCTTGACACCCAGGGCGAGGATTTCCTCGACCAGGCGAATCATGCCGCTGGCCTGGGCATCGTCCTCTTCGCTGTCGCCGAGGATGCCCTCACGCATGATGCCGTCGATGGTTTCCTCGATCGATCGGCGCTGCGCGTAATGGCGCTCGATGGCGTCGACCAGATCCGCTTCCGGCGCCGTGGCGACATCGAGTCGCAAGCCGGTGGCGCGCTCAAGCGCGTCGATGGCCACCACGTTCAGCGCGTTGCTCAGGACCACAGTCAGGATGTCGCCTTCGCGACGCACCGGCAGCGCGCGGTAGCGCTTGGCGAGTTCGTGCGGGACCAGTGCCAACACGGCGTCATCGACCACCGTGGTGGCGACATCGATGACTTCGGAATTGGCTTCGTCGGCGAGCGAGCTGGTCAAGGCCTCGGTGGTGACGAAGCCGAGTGCGACCAGACTCTCGCCGAGCATCTTGCCCTGACGGCGCCCTTCGCGTAGCGCAAGATCGAGCTGCGCGCGGCTGATGACACCGGCGGCGAGCAGGCGCTCGCCTAGCGGTCGCTTGCTGCCCGCAGCCGGCACCGCAGCGCTGGCTGCGGCGTGGACTGGACCGTTCATCGAGCGGCTGCGGCGAACTTAATTGGACGCGACGTGCACGAACAGTACGACATTGGTCGCGGTTGCGGCTGGCGCCGCGCCGGTACTGGTCTTGACGCGACCGCCGCTGAACCAGGCCTTGGTGCCAGTGGTCGTGCCGCCATCCTTGTCGAGCGCGTCGCTTACGCGTAAGGCCTGGTCGGCGGTCAGGCCATCGACCTGGATGAAAGACGACACGCCGGTGGTATCGACCGTACCGTCGCCGTCGAAGTCGAACTGTTGCGCGGCGGCGGTGCCGGTGGTGACCAGCAAGTTGCTGCCCGGCTTGAACTGGTTGACCAGCTCCTGGCCCATATAGGGGCCTTTCCAGCCCGGCACGGCCGTGCCTTGACGCAGCAGCTGATGCTGGTTGGCATTGGCCGACAAACCATTATGGACGGGGAACTGGCCAGTGTCTTTGTAGTAAGACGTCACCGCGCTGCGTATGGTCGAGACATCCTCGACGAAGGCACTGATACGCGATTCACGTATCGCATCGAAGATGCGCGGCGTCGCCACTGCGGCAAGGATGCCGATGATGGCGAGCACGCCGATCATTTCCACCAAGGTAAAGCCACTCATTTTGGACTTCATCGCTAGAATCTCCGCTTAAAAATTGGCGACGTGGGGGTGCGGCGCCTTGCCAGGCGAAGCCGCAAAGAAGCCACTGCTCAGGAAGCGATTCGCCGCCCGTGAGGCAAGTAGCGGCAGACGTGGGCGGTGGCTTTAAGTCCGCTGGTCGCAGCCCCGCGCAGCGCGGATGCGGCAGCACGGACGAAGGGAGAATCGAGGGGGACGGCGTCGCCCGGCCGCGAACGGCGGGCGACACTAGCGGGCTTCAGCTCGCTTTCTGGGTGGCGTTGAACAACTTCAGATAGTCCGGTGACAACTTGTCAACGCCCTTGGTCGCGGCGTGCTCGGCGATCTTGGCGCCGACCGCCGCCGTCAGCTCACCACGGAACACATCGTTGTTGTCGCGCAGCCAATCTTCCGAGGCCTGGCGATTAACGTTCAGCTTGTTGATCTTGGGGATCGCATAACGCGCGATAAGCTCGTAGGAGCGCTTGGTTTCGGCCCAGTCCGCCCAATGGTGGTCGAGGTGCAGGAAAGCACCAAAGCCACCGGATTGCGCGCTTAGACGTTCGACCTGGGCGATGTAATCATCGGGCGTGCCGATGACCGCAAAACCGGTGTCGATCATGTAGTCCACCGGATCAACACCGGCCGGAGTGCCCAAGGGCAAAGCCGCAACCTTGGACATATAGTCGACCCAGCGCGCCAGACCGTAACGGCAATTGGCGCGGGCTTTATCGCGGGTCTCGGCCACGTGCACCGGGCCCACCAGACGCCAGTTCGCGCGGTTCATGGTGTGTCCGTGCTCGGTGGCAGTTTCCACCGCAATGTCCCAGTTGGCGCCGAGCGCATTAAACGCACCGGCCGAAGTTGCGCCGATGGACAGCAGGCTCAAACCAAATTTGCCCGCCGCGCGTGCACCGGTGGGTGACACCTGATTGGCCACCGCCATCTCGATGCCGTTGGCGCTGTAGGGCAAAAACTGCAAGGAGGCATTTTTTAATTCGAACCAGTCGGTTTTGCAGTTGACGGTCTCGCCGTTCAGCAATCGCACCAATGGCTCAATCGCTTCTTCCATGCGATCGCGCACCCGCGGTGTCGGGATCGCCTGCATGTAAGCATCGGCCGGCAAGGAACCCGGACCCACACCAAACATGGCGCGGCCGCGGGTCATGTAATCAAGCTGACGAATGCGATCGGCGAGGATGTAAGGGTGGTGATAGGGCAGCGAGGCCACGCCGGTGCCGAGGCGAATACTGCGTGTGCGTTGCGCGGCGGCCGCGATGAACAGTTCCGGGCTTGCAACGATTTCCCAACCGCCCGAATGGTGTTCACCTATCCAGGCTTCGTCGTAATTGAGTTTGTCCAGCCACTCGACCAAGTCCATGTCGTGCTCGAGCGCGAGGATCGGGTTTTCGTCCGGTGGCGTGTGGGGCGGAATGAATGCTCCGATTCTCTAGCGTGATTGCGCCATGGTGTGTGCTCCTTGTAATGGGTCTGAAAGCGCTGCCGACTGCCTAGCTGCTGACGTTTGATGAACGCATCGGCGCGTGGTGGGCAGCCGCGAATGTCTGTTGCTGGGGTGACGCCACTCCCGCGAGCAGCGCGCACATCGGGGCAGGATATCCGCCCTGCAGGGTGAAATCGAGCAGCGTCGTCTGGCTTGCCGCCATCACGAGACAGCGATGATGCACCCAACACGCAGGCGGCGCAGTTCGCTCCCCATTCGGGGAGGCTCAATCGGCGGCGACGGTGCGCCCCAGCGCCCAGCTGCGCAGCGCTGCCACCTGTTCTGCCATGACGTTCGACAGCGGTTG
Organism: Pseudomonadota bacterium; assembly: GCA_031362345.1. Taxonomy (GTDB): domain Bacteria; phylum Pseudomonadota; class Gammaproteobacteria; genus JADJYF01. The sequence continues at coordinate 505 of JANLSI010000575.1, read as the reverse complement.
AGTAGCAGCCAGTTGTGCACACAACAAAGCGTTGTCCACCACCGCCTCGCGCGCCTGCGCAGCATAACGCGCCGCGACCACGGCCTGTTCGATCTCGGCGCCGGAGAATCCTTCACTCAGCGCCGCCAACTGATCGATATCAAAGTCCGCGGGCTTGAGCCCGCGTCGCGTCAGATGGATGGCGAAAATGTCGCGCCGCGCGGCCTTGTTTGGCAGATCGACAAAAAAGATCTCGTCGAGGCGACCTTTACGCATCAACTCAGGGGGCAAGGCTGCGATGTTGTTAGCGGTCGCAACCATGAACACGGCTTTGTCATTCTCGGCCATCCAGGTCAACAAAGTACCGAGCACGCGTTTGGACGTACCGTTGTCATTGTCACCGGTCGCAATGCCCTTTTCTATTTCGTCACACCACAACACACAGGGCGCCATTACCGCTGCGGTGGCCAAAGCCTCGCGGATATTGCGCTCGGTCTCACCAAAAAACTTGTTGTAGAGCACGCCG
>JANLSI010000561.1:0-7396 GCA_031362345.1 Pseudomonadota bacterium | reverse complement strand
AGATCGCGTGGTATTTGCGGCGATGGCTCATCACCCGCATCTTGCGCACACCGACATCGGCCAGGATCTGTGCGCCGAGGCCAATCTGACGCCAATCCATGGTGGAATTCTCACGGCGCGGCACCGCACCGTCGTCGCTGGCGCTATACAAGCGCACCTGATGCACCAGTTCGCGATTGGTGACCTGGTTATTGAGCACTACGATCACGCCCTCACCCGCGCTCGCCACCCGCTGTAGCGCATCGCGCAGCGGCCAGCCGGCATCCTTGCGCATGCTGGCGGTCAGATCCTCAAACGGATTGTAGATGTGCACACGTACCAGGGTCGGTCGGTCGGCATCGATGTCGCCCTTAACCATCGCCATATGCAGGTCGCCGTGGATGGCATCCTCGTAGGCATACAGATGAAAATCGCCGAACTCGGTCGGGATGATCGAGTCCGCCATACGCTCGACGGTTTTTTCGTTGGCGATGCGGAAGTGGATCAGATCGGCAATGGTGCCGATCTTGAGATTGTGTTCAGCCGCGATGCGCTCCAGATCCGGACGGCGCGCCATAGTGCCATCGTCGTTCAGAATCTCGACGATCACCGCCGCCGGCTCGAGACCGGCCAGACGCGAGAAATCACAGCCCGCTTCGGTGTGTCCAGCGCGGGTCAGCACACCCCCGGACTGCGCCATGAGCGGAAAGATGTGGCCGGGTTGGGTCAGGTCGGCAGCCTGCGCATCGCGTGCCACCGCCGCCTGCACAGTGCGCGCGCGATCAGCGGCCGAAATGCCGGTGGTAACGCCCTCAGCGGCTTCGATCGAGAGCGTGAAATTAGTGCGATGGGTGTAGCGCGTGTCCTGCACCATCAGCGGCAGGTTCAGCCGGCGGCAACGGTCCTCCGTCAAGGTCAGACAGATCAGACCACGACCGAACTTGGTCATGAAGTTGACCGTCTCGGCCGTGCAATGCTCGGCCGCGACAATGAAATCGCCTTCGTTCTCGCGGTCTTCGTCGTCCATGATGATGATCATGCGACCAGCGCGAAGCTCGTCGATCAATTCCTGGGTGCTGCTGAGTGCCATGATGGGTGGGTGGGCCAATGCGCTTGAATGGTTACGCGATTATAAACATTTCGGCCGCTCCGGTGAGCGCCGCAGGCATCCCTCGCCGGACTAGCGTTTCAGGCGTGACGCGACCCGCCGAAGCCCGCTTCGAGCAGACTCGCGAGCGACACACCGCCGCTGGCGGCGGGGCCAACGGACTTGCTCAGCAGGCGCTCAATGTAGCGCGCGATGATATCGACCTCGATATTGACCACCGCGCCGGCACCGAGTCGGCCTAACGTGGTTCGTTCGAGGGTGTGGGGAATGGTCAGCACGTCAAAAGTGTCAGCGTCGACAGCATTGACTGTCAGGCTCACGCCGTCGATCGCGACCGAGCCTTTGAAGGCCAGATAATGGGCGAGTTCGCCGGGCACGCGCACCACCCAGCGAATGTAGTCGTTTAGGGATTCGCGCGTAACGACGGTGCCGATGCCATCGATGTGGCCGCTGACCAGATGGCCACCGAGACGATCGGTGAGTCTGAGCGCCTTCTCCAGATTAACCGCGTCACCGACCTGACGGGCACCGAGCGTGGTGCGGGCCAGGGTTTCGGTCGAGACATCGACGACGAAATGCTTAGGCCCGAACTCGACCACCGTCAGACACGGTCCCGACACCGCGATCGAATCGCCAAGCGCGACGTCGCTAAGATCAAGACTGCCGGCGTCGATGCCCACGCGCATAGCGTCGCCGCGCTTAGCCAATTGAGTGATGCGGCCGACGGTGGCGACGATACCTGTGAACATGGCGATTCCATCAAGCAAGTTTCAAAACGATGCGCAGATCATCCCCGATCCGGTCGCACGCGACCATCGGCATTTGCAGCGCCTCGGCGAGCCGCGCCGGTGACCGCACTTCCAATGCACGCCGCGCCGTCAAACCGAGCAGTTTGGGCGCGACGTAGAGCACTAGTTCATCGAAGCAACGCGCGCCGATGAAAGCCCCGGCAAGTCGTGGTCCCGATTCGACCAGAACTTCGTTGATGTCGAGTTCGCCCAGTCGCAGCACCAGCGCAGCAAGATCGATACGCCCATCGAGCAGCGGCAGGGACTCGACTCGCGCGCCAGCATCGCGCAGCGGGCCAGCCTGGGCCAGGGTCTCTTCGCCGCAAAAAATCCAGGTTTCGCCCAGCAGCTCCAGCAGGCGCGCATCGGGGGGCGTGCGTAAATAGCGATCAAGCACGATGCGATGGGGTTGGCGGCCCTGCATATCGAAGCGCGGGTCGCGGACATTGAGCGAGGGATCATCGGCCAGTAAGGTGCCGATGCCGGTGACGATGGCGCAGGATTCGGCGCGCAAACGCTGCACGTCAGCACGCGATTCGGCACAGGTGATCCACTGACTGCTGCCGTCGGCGAGCGCCGCACCGCCATCGATGCTCATGCCGAGTTTGATGCGCACCCACGGTCGGCCGTGGCGCATGCGCTGGAAGAATCCGCGATTGAAAGTCGCCGCGAGCGCGGCGCCAACCCCGCCCTGCACCGCAATGCCCGCCGCCCGCAGGCGCACTGCGCCACCGCCGGCGACGCGCGGATTGGGATCATCCAAGCCGTAGACCACGCGCGCGACGCCGGCCGCAATCAAGGCTTCGCTGCAGGCCGGTGTGCGGCCGTGATGGTTACACGGCTCAAGCGTGACGTATGCGGTCGCGCCGCGGGCGGCGGCGCCGGCCTGGGCGAGCGCATCGGCTTCGGCATGGGGGCCACCGGCGCGGCGGTGATAACCCGCAGCGATCACCACATCATCCTTGACCAACACGCAACCGACGCAAGGATTGGGCGAAGTGGAATACTGACCGCGCGCCGCCTGCGCTAGCGCGAGCGCCATATAGCGATCGTCGTCGTTGGCAGTCATACGCGTTGCGTGGTGGCGGACCGCTGTGCGTTCAGCTCGATTTCTTGCTGGTGTCGGCCTGCAGCAGATCGAGTTGCTGCTTACGCAGGTCGGGCGGCAGTTCGTTCTCCAGCCGTTCGATTTCTTCGAGGAAGGCGCGCACGTCTTCGAAGCTGCGATACACCGACGCGAAGCGCACATAGGCGACCTGGTCGAGACCACGCAGAGCGTCCATCACCAGTTCACCAATGCGCACCGAATCGATCTCGCGTTCGCCGCTTTCGCGAATCTGACGTTTGACGTCGTTGATGACACTTTCCACCCGCTCCATGGCGACCGGGCGTTTCTCCAGCGCCTTCAGGAAACCGCTGCGCAGCTTGGCTTCGTTGAAGGTCTCACGCCGCCCATCGCTCTTGATGATGCGCGGCAGGCTGAGCTCAGCGGTTTCGTAGGTGGTGAAGCGCGCTTTGCAGCTCACGCATTCGCGGCGTCGACGGATCTGGTCGCCGTCGCCGAGCAGGCGCGAGTCGATGACGCGCGTGTCGATATGGGTGCAGAACGGACAATGCATGCAGTTCAGTCTCCCCTGGCCTGGCGACAGGCAGCAGACATCAATCTCAGGCCGCGTACACCGGATGGCGGCCGCATAATTCAGTGACTTGTCCACGCACTCGTGCGATCACCGTCTGGTCTTCAATGTGGTCGAGCACATCGCACATCCAGCCGGCGAGCGTGCCTGCCTCGCTATCCTTGAGCCCGCGCGTGGTCATGGCCGGCGTGCCGACGCGGATGCCGCTGGTCACAAAGGGTGATTGCGGATCGTTGGGCACGGCGTTCTTGTTGACCGTGATGTGGGCGCTGCCCAAGGCCGCGTCAGCGGCCTTGCCGGTCAGGCCTTTGTTGACCAAATCGACCAGGAACAAGTGGTTGTCAGTGCCGCCCGAAACCACGTTGTAGCCGCGGCTCATGAAGGTTTCGGCCATGGCCTGGGCATTGACCAGTACTTGTTGCTGATAGGTACGGAACTCGGGCTCCATGGCTTCTTTGAAGGCCACCGCCTTGGCCGCAATGATGTGCATTAGCGGCCCGCCCTGAATACCCGGGAACACCGCCGAGCTGACTTTCTTCTCCAAGGCCTCGTTACCGCGCCCGAGTATGAGCCCGCTGCGTGGTCCGCGCAGGGTCTTGTGGGTAGTGCTGGTGGTTAGATCGGCAAGCGCTACCGGGCTTGGATACAGACCAGCCGCCACCAGGCCCGCGACGTGCGCCATGTCGGCCACCAGGTAGGCGCCTATTTCGTCGGCGATTTCGCGGAACTTGGCCCAATCAAGAATGCGCGAATAAGCCGAAAAGCCCGTCATGATCATGCGCGGCTTGTGCTCACGGGCCAGCCGCGCGACTTGGTCGTAATCGATATAACCCGTGGCCGGATCCAGGCCGTACTGCGTGGCGCGGTAGGTCTTACCGGAAAAATTGACCGCCGCACCGTGGGTCAGATGCCCACCGTGGGCGAGACTCATACCGAGCACGCCATCGCCGGCTTCGAGCAGGGCGAGATAAACCGCGCCATTGGCCTGCGAGCCCGAATGGGGCTGGACGTTGGCATAACTTGCACCGAACAAGGCCTTGGCGCGTGCAATGGCGAGTTCCTCGACGACATCGACGAACTCGCAGCCGCCGTAATAGCGTTTGCCTGGATAGCCTTCGGCGTATTTGTTGGTGAGCACTGTGCCGGCTGCCTGCAGGACGCGCGGGCTGGCATGATTTTCTGACGCGATGAGCTCGATATGGGTTTCCTGCCGCGACCTTTCCGCCTCCAAGGCGTGCCACAAATCGTCGTCGAAACCGGCAATCGACATATCGCGGGAAAACATGCGTCAGCGTCCTCAAAGGATGAAACAGCGCAGGGCTGCGGTGGGCGCGCCGCGGGTCTCGACCTGCCCCGCGATTATCGACGAATAGCGCGGGGGACACAATCAAAAATCATTGAATTTACTGGAGTTATCATCCACCCCCTAGGCACGCGCGGTGGCCCACTTGAGACTGAAGATCCGGTGCTTTCGGCCGCTAAGGGATGCCATGCAAGTGCATCCTCATGGCCCGCTCACACTCGGCGAAGAAAACGGTGAGAAGCGCTTCCTGGTGCTGAACCGTGACCGCCTGCGCCGCGTGCACGCCTCACTCACGCCGCGCCAGCGAGATTTTCTCGAAGTACTGGCCTTGCTGTTTCACATCAATCACCCGCTGCTGCCGGGCTACGTGTCGAAGGACACACCGGCCGGCATCAATAACTACGGACCGACCGAGTCAGTATTGCGCGCCGCCAAACGCATGCTGCGTTCTTTCGAATACGACCGGCGCTCGGCCGCGCGCTTGCCGATCCGCGCGCTGTACATGATGGGCAGCCCTGGCACCATCGCCTATACCCGTCACAGCGATCTCGACCTGTGGTTGTGTCACGATTCCGATCTTGATCAGGCGGCGGCCGAGCTGCTCGCCGAGAAAGCCCGCCGCATCGAAGTGTTCGCCGCCGAGTTAGGCCTCGAAGTGCATTTCTTCGTGTTCGACGCAGAGCGCGTCCGCCGCGGCGAGACGCTGTCGCTGTCGGACGAATCGAGCGGCTCTTCCCAGCACTCACTGCTGCTCGACGAATTTTATCGGTCCAGTGTGCTGGTCGCGGGCTTGCGCCCGCTGTGGTGGCGCGTGCCCGCACGCTTCGAGGGCGACTACGACAACTACGTACGCCAAGCAGTCGCCGCGCGCCAACTCGACCCGCGTGAATACATCGATTTCGGCGGCCTGCCGAGTATTCCGGTCGAAGAGTTTTTTGGCGCCGCCGTGTGGCAGCTCTACAAAAGCATCAAGTCACCCTACAAGTCGGTCTTAAAGCTGTTGTTGATGGAGGCCTACGCGGCCGAGTTCCCCCACATCACCTTGCTCAGCCAGCGTTACAAGCAGAGCATCGAATCCGAACACGTCAGTCTCGACAGTCTCGACCCCTACATACTCATGTACACCAAGGTCGAAGAGCACTTGCTAGCGCGCAATGATCCCGTGCGCCTGGATGTGCTTAGACGCAGCTTCTACATCAAGGTCAATTTGCGCCTCTCGACCCGCGGTCCGCAGGCGGCCGAAGACTGGCGGGTCGACGTGCTGAACGCCATGGTGCAGGCGTGGGGCTGGAAAGGGCAGCAGGTCTCGCGACTCGATCAGCGCGAGGAATGGCGCATCGACACCGCCGTCGAGGAACGGCGCGATTTGATCAACACGCTCAAGGACAGTTATGCGATGTTGTCGCAGTTCGCGCGCAATCAAGCCAATGATCACACGATCAGCGGCCACGATCTGCACGTGCTCGGTCGTCAGCTGTATGCGGCCTTCGAAAAGAAGCCGGCCAAGATCGAAGTCGTGACGCGCGGCATTTGCACCAATCCGCAAGAAGCGAGCGTCTCGCTACACGAGGTCAAGCTCAGCGACAACGGTTATATCTGGATGCTGTTTGCGGGCATGGTAAGACCCGCTGAAGTAGCCTTCCGGCGCCCGCTCAAACGCTGCGCCTCGGCCGCCGAGATCCTGATCTGGTGCCATAGGAACCGGCTCAGCGACCCGGCCACCACCTGGCATGTATTCACCCAGACCAACGAGCTCTCGGCACTTGAAATCAAGCGCACCAACGAGGCGCTCGCGACCAGTTTAAGCGCCGCCGAAGACCACGACAGCGCTGACGGCCTGCGCGCGCGCGCACGCATCTCGCGCGTCATATTGCTCGTCAATGTCGGTGTCTCGACCTTCTCGTCCGCTGCCGGCGGCGGCGTGCTGACCAGCAATCGGACCGACGCCTTCCAGTTTGGCGCGCGGCGCATGAACCTGGTGAGGACCATCGACCTGCTGTTCGTCACCAGCTGGTCGGAAACATTTACCTTTCACTACGAGGGCAATGGCGCGGTGCTGGAAGCGCTGGCCGAATGTTTGCAGTGGGCCAATGTCGAGAGCGGTGAAAGCAGTGTGCCGCCGATCGAAGCGCACTGCTTCACTTCAGACTACGCCAATCAGATTGCCGAGCGCGTCGCCCAGACCTTCGGCGTCGCCTATCGCTTCCTGGCCCGTCATGGGGCGCAGTCGACACCCCATTTCGTCATAGAAATCGACGATCAGCTGCATCACATCCGCATGAGTAAAGGCAAGCCGCGCATCGAAATACACGGCGGCCAGGCCGTGCTCTTGCGCGCCCTCGGCGACACCAGCAACGAGAGCTTTAACACGGTGCATTTCAACGGCGAATGCGCCCACGCCGGCGTGCTGCCGCACATCTACCCACACAATCGCCCCAAGCGCTTGCAGATCTTCGCGCGCCAACGCGGAAGTCTCGCTGACATCTACATCCTCGACGAACGCGGCCTGCTGCTGGTACATCGCCAGGAATGCCATAACATGTCGGCCTTGTTGCATCACTACCGGCGTTTCCTCGACACC
>JANLSI010000534.1:0-4440 GCA_031362345.1 Pseudomonadota bacterium | reverse complement strand
GCACGAGAATGCGGTCGGCGAGGTCATACTCCTCGATCTCCTGAGGGTTCCTCATGATGTTGGTTTCGTTGGGAGTGCCGCAGCACACAGGGGAAACCATTATGGCGGCAGTGAAGAGCAACGTCCATAGCCCGAGATGGGCCGGGTTCAAGGCCATCAGGGACAGAAAAATGAACCCTTCGCTGCGCTCGGCTAGACCAGGCGCATAGTAAAAGGATTTCGCTGAATGGTTGACTAACGCCGCGCCTATCGAGAGGAACAGCGACATCGCTACCACGATCACAGTGGTCAACAACATAAGCGGCATGCGCGTTTCGGGATAGCGCCAGGCCAGCGCAAGAATCATCGCCACTTCGACCACGCGGTCGAAGGTGATGTCCATGACCGCGCCGAGCGGGCTGGTGCGGGTCATGCGGGCCAAGGTGCCGTCGGCCGCGTCGAGTAAGCCGGACAACCACAACACGCCGATGCCTAGGGGCGCCAGGCCGAACAACACCAGGGCGGCGGCCACCAGTCCCATCACCAAACCCGCGATGGTCAAGGTATCGGCATTGATCCCGTAACGCAGACAAACGCGTGCGATCAATGTAAACAGCGGCTGGAAGTACTTGTGGGTATGGGTGTCGAGCATGGTGGCCCGAGCATAGGAACTGTCAGGGCGGCCAGCAAGCCGGCTGACGCGTCACCCGAGCGGTCCATCGGGCCGCCGGGCCGATCAGACACGGCCTGTCCGCTCTGGCGACGCGCGAGCCGACTGTCGATCGAATTCGCGAACACGTCTAGCTGAAATGCATGAGCGCTTCCAATGCGCCGCCTTTGCCGCCCAGGACGTGACGCAGGTATTCATCGTAAGTATCCATCCACATTCCTGTGGAGCGTTCACGGCCCGCGGCTGCGTCGGTTTTTGTAGTTTTCAAATACCAGTTATTACAACGCAGCCAAACCTTACCCTGCGCGGTGTTCGCGCAGAGTTCGGTCCAATGTGCAACCGCTTCCTTGGATGGCTCGAACTGCGCGTGTCCCGCATCGCGCATTTTCACGACCAGATCGCGAATGTATTTTGATTGTTGCTCACACAGCAGTGTGACGTTGGTCACCGGATTGAGACTCTGCGGGCCAATCATCATGTGAAAATTGGGCATGTCGTCCACGTGGATACCCCAGAGCGAGTGTGGGCGTGTCATCTGATAATTATTCGCCGCACTCGCACCGAATTTTTCAGCCAGGCTCACGCCATTGCGCCCGTAGATTGGAAACGGTATCAGGCCATTGTCGAAGCCGGTCGCGTAGATGATCACGTCAAACTCGAAATGCTCGCCACGCGCAATTGTCAGGCCAGTCTCGTCCACCGATACGACGCCGCCTGGGTCGTCGACCAAGATGACCTGTGGCTTATTGAAGGTCGTGTAGTAGTCGTCGATAAACAATGCCCGTTTGCAGAAAAACGGATAGTCCGGCGTCAATTTCGTGGCCAGTTCAGGATCATCAACGTCGTTGCGAATGATTTCCCGCAGCTGAGCACAAATGGCCTCGTTCTTTTCTTTGCTATGCAGCGCGTCAAACTCGATAAGCGGCGGGACCGGCGGAAACTCACCCTTCCAATCGACGTAACGCAGCTTCTCGCCGTAGCCTCCGGCGCGAAAACTAGCCTCAATATCTGGCGGGGTAGGTTCGTCATCACGGCGCAAGCACCAGGTCGGCGTGCGCTGAAAGACATGCAGACTTTTCACATCGTCGGCGATGGAGGTGATGACTTGGGCGGCTGACGCGCCTGTACCAATCACGCCAACCCGTTTGCCGGACAAGTTCGCGCTGCGCTCCCATCGCGCGGTATGGAAACTCTCACCCTTGAATAAATTGATACCTGGAAACTCAGGCATGCGCGGGCTCGATAACGGGCCGTTGGCACTGACTACGTGCCGGCAGGTCACGACCTGAGCATCCGCGCCGCTGTCGGCATTTACTGTCGTCACCTGCCAGACATCATCACCCTCGCCCAGATATCTGAATTCAGTGACTTTGCGTGAGAAGCGGATCTTCTCGCGGATGCCAAGGTGGTCGGTCATCATTTCCGCGTAAGCGGAAATTTCGGGCTGACTCACGTATTTCTTCGACGGAATAAACCCGGTTCGGTCGAGAAAGGGCAGATACATATAGGAGGGCACGTCACACGCGGCACCCGGATAGGCGCCGACGCCTGCCTTACTCCAGACACCCCCCACTGACGGCGTCATTTCAAAGATCCGCACGTCAGCGATACCTGCTTCAGACAAATAGGTTGCACACAGAAGCCCGGAGAACCCGGCGCCGACGATGATGACCTCGAAGCGCGTTTTATCTGTGTTCGATTTGAATTTTTGTTGTTGTGAAGTTGCACTCATGTCGTTACTCGCGGTCGGTGGGCTGGGGGGATGGGGGTCGCTCAGTCCCGGTAGCCTATTCGACGAGCAATAACGAGCGCAAACGAATCGAACTCATTCGTGACTGAGACGATCGCCGGTGGGGCAGATCCGCTGACCGTGTTGCGGATTGTCGGGGCCAGTCTGTAGATGACCCCGCAGCCCTGAAGAAATCATCGCGACGATCGCGCCAGCGTTGGCGCGTCCAGGCCAGATCGATAAGCGCGTCGACCACCACCTAGGCGACATGCACGCCCTTGGGTCCAGCTTGGCGAGCGAAGGCTTCGGCGAGGACGCGCTGCGCCTTGCCACGCAAAGCCGAGGTATTGCCAGTGGTGATGATGGCAGCACGGTCGGCGGCGAGGGCGACGGGGAGTTCGATGATCTTGGAGCGTTACTCTCAGTCTGGAATTCGAATTAATTTCGTGTCGGGCGAGAGGGAGCTGGCACTGGCGAGCGCTGCTATAGGGCCTTAGCATAGTGGCACCTCAAGCCCGAGACGCGCCCATGTCCGTCGTTCAACCCAGCCGTGTTGCGCAACTGCCCCTACCACCCGCCGTGCCGCTGCTGGAAGGTTATCGCCTGTTGCGCCACAGCCCACCGGAATCCTTGCTGCACATCGCACGTACCTACGGCGATGTGGTGCGCTGGCGCGGCTTTCAGACTATTTACTGTCTCAACCATCCGGAATATGTCCGCCAAGTGCTGACCCAGTCCTGGCCGCGCTACAGCAAGGACACGATTGACTACCGGGTGGTCGGCCGCACGCTGGGCAAGGGCTTAGTGACCAACGATGGGCCCGACTGGGCCAAGCAGCGCCGCCTCATGCAGCCGGTGTTCGCCAACCGCGCGATCGACAAGTTCGACGACGTCATCAACGACCTGACCGCCCAGCTCGCGACCCGCTGGAGGGACAAACGTGCCGACGAAACCGTGTGGCTGGACCGCGACATGAGCCGCGTGACCTTTCAAATCGTGAGCCGCACCTTGTTCGGTGCCGACATCGACGACGCGGCCGACGAGATGACTGAGATCCTCCACATCGTCAATCAACACCCACTCAAACTGGCCTCGCTATTGACGCTGGTTTTTTCGCAACAGGGTTTACGACATCATTGGCGCCGATGACAAATACCACATCAGTTTGGCCAAATTCGTTATTCACATCTTCCATCTCCACCACCTGTTCATAAGGCACATCTGCTTCTGCTAAAAGTACGTTCATATGCCCTGGCATGCGCCCCGCCACTGGGTGAATAGCGTATTTCACATTCACGCCTTTGGCAATTAACTTAGTGGTGAGCTCTTGCAAAGCATGCTGCGCACGCGATACTGCCAAACCATAACCTGGCACAATAATGACGGTGTCTGCGTTGCCCATTAAAAACGCCACATCATCTGCCGAGCCAGACTTCACTGCTTTTTGTTCGCCAGCTGCCGCATCTAAACTCGCTTCTGCACCAAATCCTCCCAGCATCACCGCAATAATCGAACGATTCATGGCTTTGCACATAATGTAAGACAAAATCGCGCCAGACGAGCCTACACAAGCGCCTGCGATGATAAGTACCGGATTATTTAAGGTAAAACCAATGCCCGCTGCGGCCCAACCCGAGTAGCTATTAAGCATGGACACCACCACTGGCATATCTGCCCCTCCGATAGGAATAATGAGCGTGATACCCAATACCAGCGCCAAAGCACACATGATTAAAAACGTGGCTTGGTTGCCTTGCAAGTAAAACAAAATGCCAAAGCCCAGCATCAGCAATGCCAGTATGAGATTAAGTAGGTGTTGTCCTTTAAAGCTAACTGGTTTTGCACCAAACTTTCCTGAAAGTTTGCCAAAAGCCACCACAGATGCGGTAAAAGTAATCGCGCCTATAAACGCACCTATAAATAGCTCAATGCGCTGAACCGATGTGTGCACTTCTGCCGTGTTAAAGATGGCGGCAACAGCGATTAATACGGCTGACAAGCCGACAAATGAGTGCATCAATGCAACTAGCTCAGGCATTTTGGTCATCTGCACACGTTTTGC
>JANLSI010000506.1:0-2164 GCA_031362345.1 Pseudomonadota bacterium | reverse complement strand
CCCGCGTCGGGGTTCATCCAGAAGTCGAGGTCGTAGAGCTTGTCTGGCGTACCGACAACGTGGAAGTCGGTGCAGGCAAAATAGATGTCGCTGCCGATACGTCGTACCGGGTCGTGAATCTTGACGAACTTGAGCGCCAATAGCTCGCCGGTCTTGTCGTCGCGCAGGTGAAAGACACCGGCGGCGTCCACCTTGGCGGCGATATAGGCCGTCATCGCCGCCTTGATGTCCTCCACGTAGAACTTATTTGCGCTTGTCGCTGGCGCCGACGCGACCGCTGCGTCGTCAGCTGCGCTGGCGGTGGCGTAGGCCATTGCCAGCCCGACTAGCGCAAGTGCGGGCCACTGCTTGCGGGTGCGTCTCATGGCACGGACCTGCGCAGCCGACGGCTAGCTCAGGGTTTCGCTTCAGCGGGCGCGCCGCCGTGTTCCTTTTTTGCGGCGGACGCGGTGGCGGCGTTTTTCGATTCGGCCGGTGCGCCGCCGTGTTCGTGCGCTTCGGCCGGCGCGGCGGTAGTGGCCTGGTCTTCGGCGGGCGCGCCGGCATGCTCTTTAGCCTCGGCCGGCTTGCCACCCGGTTCGGCGGCAAACGCCAGCAGCGGCAGGCACAAGGCGACGATGGTGAATAGCTTCATGGCGACTCTCCTCTTTAATGTGACGGTCACAGTACTACGCTTCGTGCAGGAATTGTTAGCCATGCTCGCCGCCCGCCAATGCGACAGGGCCGGTGCGTTCCAGACCCAGAACCAAGTTGCGCTCGCGAAATGGCTCGTCCAGCCAGGCCCTGACTGAGAACGCCAGTTCGCGTGCCTCAGGCAGACCCAAGGCATCGGCCGCGCGCGTTGTTTCACCGCCGTTCGCCGGCCGCGCATAGCTGCCGAATACGCGGTCCCAGACACTGAAGATGGTGGAGAAATTGGCATTGCCGTAGCGCCGATCGACGGCGTGATGGGCGGCGTGATAGCGCGGCGTGACGAGCAGTAACGCCAGCCAGCGTTCGACGCTGTCGGGAAAGTCGATATTGCTGTGATGAAACTGGGCACACGCACTGACCAGCGCTTCGAACAAGAACCACGCGATCATGCTCGGCCCCCAGACCACCACCCACAGCGCCTTCATCAGCGTCGAGAGCAGCAATTCACTCGGATGGAAGCGCAGCGCCGTCGTGACATCCAACCCCGTGTCGGCGTGATGAGCTTTGTGAAAGCGCCACAGCAAGGGCAGGCGATGATTGGCGCGATGCCACAGATAGTCGAACAGGTCGAGAACCACGATAGCCAGCGCAAACTCCGTCCAGCCAAAGACACCGAGCCAGCGTGACAGGCCCCAACCCTGTTCCTCGACGTAGACCAGCCACAGCAGGAAGGGCACATAGGCGAAGACGCGGATGAGCACGGTATTCAGTGCAGCGACCCCGGCATGAAAGCCTAAGCGCTGCCAGCGAGTGCCACGCCAGGGGCGCGCCGGGGCAAGTGTTTCGACGACCAGAAACAGGCACAAACCCGCCACAAAAATCAGAAGCCTGCCGCTGTCGAGGTTCAATTCCATCTTGGGGTGCCCACCCCGTCAGGACACTTGTGCCGCGCGCGCGGCCTTAAACAATTCGACCAGGTCGCCCATGCTGATGGTGCCGATGACACTCTGGTCGTCGTCGAGAAGTTCGTACAACACGCCATCGCCGCGGATGCTGAAGGCAATAATCACGTCTTGATCGCCACCACCTTCACGATGGGGATCCTTGCTGGGCGGACTTGCGGTCATGCTGCCGACTGGGCGAATCTCCTTGATTTCGCCGTTCGGATGATAGAGCCGGTGCTCTCCTTGGATGACGAGGGTATTGTTATGCGCAAGATGGCGGTGCAGAACGATCTTCTCGTTCGCCGCAAACTTGAACAGCACATCGGCGATCGCGTTCTTTTCATCGACATCCAGAATGTGGAAGTGCAGATGCTGAAAATCGCCGAGCCGTTGCCAGTTGATATTGCGGTCGTCGAATGCGTAGGTCGTCATGGCATCTCCTGTGGTTCGATGGCCAGAGCAGTTCGCGCCATGGTGGTCGACCGCGATCGGCTTGGCAAGGGTAAGGCGGATAGGGACGCTCGCGCAGCAAGTGGCCTGCCGCAGGCGGGTCCGCAGGGTGAGTACCACCGGCGCCCACCGCAGCA
>JANLSI010000495.1:0-3928 GCA_031362345.1 Pseudomonadota bacterium | reverse complement strand
CGGGTGACGCTGCTGAATATCTGAGCCCTGAGGCCCGGGGCCGGTCGCTCGTGGGCGAAATCCGTCGAGATAGCACTTGCGGCACATGGGAAGTCCTTGTAGAAGTCCTTGTAGACAACATGAAGACGGCGGTCGACAAGGTCAAAAAGGGTAAAGGCCAGCTAAATCCAGGAGATGACGATGATGCAGCAGAAGAACCACAGAGAGCCGGCCATCCTGCGCCGCCCGCAAGTCCAGCAACGCACAGGCCTGTCGCGCAGTACCTTGTACCAATACATCAAGGACGGCGCATTCCCCAAATCCATCGCGCTTGGTCCACGTTCAGTGGGATGGCTCGAATCCGACATCAGTGATTGGATAGCTGAGCGCGTCACAATCTCGCGCAGCGGTGATGGCCGGCTGGCAAGGTGACGCGAAAGATGAACGCTGCCATTCTCGACCAGTTCCGCGCGGCCGGTTTCGCGCGTTACACCATCCCCCCTTAATCAATCCCTGCCGACGGACGACTCCAGCGTGGTGACGCCGCCGGCAGGCATGGCAGGGGCGGTGCGGCCTACATGTCCCACTTCGATGGATTACTGAGAGGTGGCTTGTTGGCCAGGCGCGAAAGCCGGGAATGGGATCGTTGCGGCTAAAACATCGGGCGGCCGCTAACGCGTGCTGGAGGTGCTGCAATTGAGCGGCGACGCGTCGCTCAATTGCAGCGCCCTGACGGTACCGCCCGAGGTCACGCTCAAGTCCGTGAGCGTGCCACCCGATTGTGGGCGGTCGCTATCTGGCGACTCGCCCTCACCAGCATCGGATCGATTGATTCCGCTTGCCGATTCGAATCCCCTGGCTGGGCCGACCTACCAACGCGGTTCTTCACCCCTTGAACCAAAGAATCGACTTGGTTCCGACGGTAGATCTGACGGTATGCGCGGATTTTTTCTACGAACTTATTTCGCGAATTCAATAGGGTTACGTCGCTATCAAACGGGCTACACGGCCCACCAATTTCCTTCGCCAAAATTTCGATAAGTTGTCCAGCAACACTGCCGATTTACGCGCAATTCCGCGCTCAGGACACCGTCTGCGCCTGTACGATCCACAAAGGGTCGGCGCCGCGTGGAGAGCGATCGATGCATTGTGCCGGCGCGAAACCGCCCGCCCGGGACAGGAACTCCACCGCCAGTTGCATGCGCAGCTCGCCATTAATGCCGTGAAATGCACGTATCGCCTTGGTCGGAAAACAGCGATGTGACATCGCTATGATTACGGTGCCACCGGCACGCAGCACGCGTGCGATGTCGGCGAACACAGCTAGCGGCTTCGTCAGGTATTGCACTGAGACCGCGATCAGGACGCAGTCGAAGCTGTCGTCCGCATAGGGCAGCCGTGGTTTGCGATTGAGATCGTGCACCAGGTAGTCGCTCAAGCGGAGATTGCCGGCCAGCTCCTGTGCATTCATGCCGAGCCCAGCGACGCGGCCAAGTGCCAGCGAGGGCGGTAGATGCGAGACCCAGGACGACATCAAATCCAGCACCTGCGCGCCGCTTGGGATCACGTCGGCATAGTGCGCGGTCAAGGCGTCGATGGTAGCGTCATCGATATGCGTGACGAAGCGCGGCTGCTGATAAAAGGCGTCGTCCGCGCTCTCGTCGTCGCGGGTGAAGAATGCGGCAGGAAAGGGTGGCTCGGTCATGTAGGCGGCAATGCTCGCGCGAGTTTGGCCTTATCGATTCTAGCCGAACGCGCCCGGTGTTCCTGCGCGCGAACTATTTTGAGCGCCGTCCTGCAACAGAAAGCCCTATTACGAGCGGGCCATTTGCGGACTAACGATACTAAACGCTGATTCGGGCCCTACCCGAGCTTGGCCCGCCCTTGCTCAAGTGACCATAGACAGCCGCCCCGGACAAACGCGTCGCAGCGCATAACGTCAGGAGGTTTCACGCGCGTAAGAAGCTCCATGTCGATGTCGGAGGCCCGCATTCACTGCACGAGGAAAAAGGCCGAGCGCTGGTTCTTGACGTTGTGTTCGAATTGGCGCGACTGTAGTCCGAATTGCCTTGCAGCGCGACGGTGAATCGATATGCGCGCGGCCGCAAGTCGCCTGGTCACGTGTCGGTCAGCCAAGGGAGTAATCGACTATGACACCCCGCAAGCTTGCTTTCGTGTTGGGCATAGTCTACGGACTGCTCAGCATGCAGTCGCGCGCAGCCGCACAGTTTCCAGCAGAAATCGCGGCGTGCGTGGCATCCACCGCCTGCTCGCCGCCGCTTGTCATTGGCGCAAGTGCCACGACTGCAGCGTTCAGCTATACACAGGGCACGGAGCAACGCTATCTCTTGAGCTATACGCTTGGCGCAGCGTCACACGCCAACGGCACTTTACTCACCGACCACATGTGGGTCGGCGTATCAGCGGCCTATGACCTGGCCACCGGACTGCATCCAATCTCGCTCTATTTCGATCGCGTCACACCGACACCGCCGAATCTCTCGATCGGCGACAGTGACGGCCTCGACGTGCAGGTGGCACTGACTTCGGCAGCGCTGCTAGATGGCAGCGTTTGTCCTCGATCTGCTCGATCCGCAATCACTGATCTACCTGCAGACCTCGGACTTCGTGGGTACCGATCTTGAATTCAATCCAGGCTTTCATAACGTGCAGGCCTACTCGACCGTGCCGCTCATGCCCTCGCTCTACCTGTTATCCGGCGGCCTCTACTGCATCTGGCGGCGGCGTAAACGCGCGGCGGTCGATGGGGTGCTTCGAGTCCCGCGCGCGACCCTGGCCTATTGGCGTGCGCGATAAAACGCTTACTGAGCGTTGTGGCAAGGCTGTCGACACGAAAACGGAGCGAGACCATGACAACCTTCAAGCTGGCAGGGGTAATCGCACTGACATTCGGCTTTGCGCATGCGAGCGCGGCGGCACCGGTCAACCTGGCCCTGGCGGGATCCGCCTCGCAGTCATCCACCTTCTGTTGCGACGGCGGCGTTGATGGCGCTGCGTCGAAAGCGATCGACGGCAACACAAACGGCCACCACTGACCGGCGCCGACGCGCGCTCCCAGCATACGGGCAACCTCCACCTGCCCCGCCTGCCGGGTAACCGGAACGGGTTCCCAGGCAACATCAACCTTAGCTCTATCGCAGCCAACTGGCAGCACGTGTTACCGAGGGAAACGTTCACGAAACCATTTCGCGAAAGTATTGGGCGTCAGCACCAAAAGCTGCCGCTGGGTCAAACGTGTACGCACGTCGTCTGACAACCACGCTGGCGGATTTATGCAGGCTTCACGCAGCCATTCGCGCACCTCGGCGCCTTTGCCGCTCTCGAAATATTCGCCGCCTAATGCAAATACCACGGTAGATTCGGTCATGGTGAGCGCGGCATTTAGATACATAAACGGGTATTTTTCATCAACAGACCCGGCAACGCCTTGCCACTTGCACTCGATCCGAACCCGTTCTGATCCACATTCAACGACGTACTCTGTCGATGCCTTGCTGGGATTTTTAATATTGTGAAAAATGGTTGTGTAGGGCACATGTGTCCATACGAATCGGCGTCCTTCAACCGGGGTCGTGCATGCATCGCGAAAACGATGGCGACGAATCTCAAAACCTTGTTTTTCGGCAAGTGTCTTAACCCATGCCTCCCATGTAAGGCCGCTTCGGTTGGCTTCAGCTCCGCCACTCATTTGGCAGGCACCAGCACAAAGCCGTGCTTCTCAAAGAATTTCTTGAACCTAACTAACTTCTTGCCGAAATAAAAGAACGCCTGCCCGCGGGTGTTGCCTGATACATTTTTACGATCTGCATTCCAAAAACTGATGCGATGGTCAGTGAAGCAGATTGCGCCGCAGTGTTTTACCAGCGCATTGAACCAACGCGTATCGGTGGCATTGTTGACCAGCACAATACCTTCTGAAAAATTCTTT
>JANLSI010000851.1:0-8923 GCA_031362345.1 Pseudomonadota bacterium | reverse complement strand
CAGGCCGATGTCGATCCGCGCACCACGCCGTTCACGACGCGCATGGTCTTGCGTGCCTGTGCCTTGCTCGCCAGTCACGTGCCGAGCCGTGTGATCTGTTGCGCCGAGGCGGGGCGGCGCGCGCGACTCGCGAGCGGCTTTCCAGCGGCGCTGTTTGAAGTCATACCGAACGGCGTCGATATCGAACAATTCCATCCTCAACCCGAGGCCCGCGCGCGCTTGCGCGCCGCACTCGAGGTGGCGCCGGACACGCTGCTGATCGGCATGCCGGCGCGCTGGCATCGCGACAAGGATCACGGCCTACTGTGCGCCGCCGCGCGGCAGGTCTTGGCCAGCTGTCCGCGCGCCCGCTTCGTGTTGTGTGGCGAGGGCATGCATGCAGACAACGCCGCGCTGGTCGCCTTGATCGCCGCCACCGGCCGGCCGCAGGCCTTTCATCTGCTCGGTTTCCGCACCGACATGGCAGCGCTGCTGGCGGCGCTCGATGTCGGCGTGTTGTCGTCGCGGACTGAGGCCTTTCCCAATGTGATTGTCGAGACCATGGCCTGCGGTGTGCCTTTCGTGGCGACCGCTGTCGGCGATATCGCCACGATAATCGGCGCGCAGGGCGAGGCCGGCCGCGTGGTCGCCGCGCACGATGCGCGCGCGCTGGCCGCAGCCTTGCTCGAAGTACTGCAAGCAACACCAGAGCAACGCGCGACACTGGGCGCGCAAGCGCGGGCGCGGATCGTTGCCCAATTCAGCCTGGCGACGAGCGCGGCACGTTACGCGGCGGTTTATCGCGCGGCGCTGGGCGACGCCGTGGCGCGGAGCGCCTAGTCGTGTGCGGTATCGTCGGCATGATGGTGGGCAGCGCAGGGCGGGGCGTCGATGGGACGCTGGCCACCCGTGCGGTCGATACGCTCACTCACCGTGGGCCCGATGCACGCGGCGAATGGCATGACCGTCAGGCCGGCGTGTGGTTGGGACATCGACGCCTGGCGGTGCTCGATCTGTCGCCGGGTGGGGCGCAGCCCATGCACTCGCGCGATGGTCGCTACGTGCTCAGCTACAACGGCGAGATCTATAACTTCGCCGAGCTGCGCGCGAGTCTGCGCGACGCGGGTGTGGTGCTGCGTGGCCAATCGGATACCGAAGTCTTGCTTGAGAGCGTCGCGCGTGACGGCCTGGCGGCGACTTTGCCGCGCTTGAACGGCATGTTCGCCTTGGCGCTGTGGGATAGAGCCGCCGCGACCTTGCACTTGGCTCGCGATCGTTTCGGTGAGAAGCCCTTGTATTACGGCGTACTCGATGGCGACCTGGTGTTCGGATCGGAATTGAAAGCCTTGCTGGCGTTGCGCGGGCGCACACCGGCCCTCGATCGCACCGTGCTGGCGGACTATTTTCGACGCAATTACGTGCCGGAGCCACGCTGCATCTTCAGTGGCCTGGCGAAGTTGCCGGCCGGTCATTGGTTGTCACTGAAGCGCGCCGATTTGAGCGCGGTGCCGGCCTCCCAGGCCTATTGGTCCTTAAGCAGCGAGCTTGGGCACGGGCTGGCCGTGATGAGCGATGCCGAGGCGGTACAGGCCTTACACGAGTGCCTGGCGCAGGCGGTAGCCATGCGCATGGTCGCCGACGTGCCGCTCGGCGCGCTGTTGTCGGGCGGCATCGATTCGTCCTTGCTGGTGGCGCTCATGCAGCGCGCCTCCAGCCAGCCGGTGCGGACCTTTAGTATCGGCTTTGCTGAGCAAGGCTACGATGAGTCGCACCACGCGCGCGCGGTCGCAGCCCATCTCGGCACGCTGCATACCGAGCAGCAGGTCGGCGCGGTCGAGGCCATGGCGGTGATCCCGCGGCTCGCCGAGATCTACGACGAACCGTTTGCCGATTCTTCCCAGATCCCGAGCGTGCTGGTCGCCGCCCTGGCGCGCACCACCGTCACCACCGCGATTACCGGTGACGCCGGCGACGAGATGTTCGGCGGCTATCTGCGTTACGGCCATGCGCTCGATCTGTGGCGACGTCTGCGCGCCCTGCCGGCGCCGGTGCGGGCGCTACTGATCAAGACCATCGTCAGTGTCGCGCCGATGCGCTGGGATAGTCTCTTCCAGCGCTTGGCACCCCTGCTGCCGGCGCGGCTGCGCTACGGCGCACCGGGCGATCGCTTGTACAAACTCGCACGTATCGCCGCGGCCCGCGATGTCGCCGCCATGCATAGTGCGGCGGCCGAACTCGGCCATGCCGGTGGTCTAGTGCTGGGCGTCGCCGCCAGGTCGCAAGTGACCCGCGCGAATATAACCCACGGTCTCGACGACGCCAGCGCGATGATGCTGGCGGATGCGCTCGATTACCTGCCCGGCGATATCCTGACCAAGGTCGACCGCGCCGCGATGGCGGCCAGCCTTGAAACCCGCGTGCCGTTTCTCGATAACGACGTGGTGGCCTTGGCCTGGCGCCTGCCGGCCCATATGAAACTGCGCGGCGGCGTGTCGAAATGGGTGTTGCGCGAAGTACTGGCGCGCTACGTGCCGCCGGCCCTCACCGAGCGCGCCAAGGCCGGCTTCGCGGTGCCCATGGACAGTTGGCTGCGTGGACCCTTACGCAATTGGGCGGGCGATATGTTGAGTGAGCAGCGCCTGCGTCGCGCGGCGTTGTTGGATCCCGTGCTGGTCGCGCGACTGTGGCGCGAACACCTGTCGATGCGGCGTAATCATCAGCACGTGCTATGGGCCATCCTGATGTTCGAGTCGTGGCGCGAACGCTGGAGCGTGGGCGCGTGAATCGGCACGCGTCGCAGCGTCGTCCTTGCGTGTTGTTGGTGGTGACGGAAGACTGGTATTTCATGTCCCATCGCTTGGGTCTGGCGCGGCGCGCGCGCGATGCCGGCTGGCGGGTGGTGATAGCGGCGCGCGAAAGCGATCGGGCCGCCGCTATCCGGCGCGACGGTCTGGAGTTCATCGCCTTGCCTTTCGAGCGTGCATTGACCTATCCGTGGCGCGACTTGGCGCTGCTGTTGGCCTTGCGTGGCGTGCTGCGCGAGATCGGGCCGGATATCGTGCACTTGGTGTCCTTGAAACCGATCCTGCTCGGGGGCCTGGCTTTGCGTCTGCTGACTAGACCTTGTCCGGCGCTGCTCGCGTTCACCGGCCTGGGCTATATTTTTTCCTCGCGCGCCGGTCTCGCGCGGCTGTTGAAGCCGTTAGTCATGGGTTTGCTCGCACGGGTCGCGCGTCGACCTGACGCCTGGGTGCTGGCGCAGAACAAAGACGACCTTGCTCTGCTGCGCGCCAACGGTATCGCTGATCAGAAGCGCGCCAGCATCATCGCCGGGGCCGGACTCGATCTCGACGAATTTGCTGTCACGCCGCTGCCGGCGCGCGCCGCTGCGCTGGTCATTCTGCCGGCACGGGTATTGCGCGATAAGGGCGTGTACGAATTCGTGGCCGCCGCCGCGCGCGTTCGCGTGCTCAGGCCGGATGTGCGTTTCGCCCTGGTCGGTGCCCATGACCAGGCCAATCCCGGCGCGGTCGAGGCGCGCGATCTGGACGCCTGGGTGGCGGCGCGCACCATCGAATGGTGGGGTCACAGACGTGATATGGCGGCGGTCTACGCCGCGGCCTATATCGTCTGTCTGCCGTCCTATCGCGAAGGACTGCCGCGCGCGTTGCTCGAAGCGGCGGCCTGTGGGCGACCTTTGATTGCGACCGATGTGCCAGGCTGTCGCGAGATCTGTCGCGACGGTGAGACCGGTTTGGTGGTCGCCGCGCAGGACGTCGATGGACTGGTGCAAGCCCTGCTGCGCATGCTCGACTCGCCGGATCTAGCGGCTGCTTGCGCGCGCGCCGCGCGGCTCAAGGTCGAGACCGAATTCACGCTGGAGCGCATTGCCGCGCAAACGCTCGCCTTGTATCGCCAATTGACGAACACGCCGTGAGTACCCGCTTGTCCATCGATGCCTTAGGCGCGCGCGGTCTTGAGCGAGTGCTGGTCACCGGTGCCAATGGTTTTATCGGCCGCGCCCTGTGCGCCCATCTCGGCGCACGGGGTGTGGAGGTGACGGCCGTAGCGCGTGACACGACTGCGCTGCGCGGCGCGACACGCGTACACGCGCTAGGCGACTTCACCGCCGTCGGCGACTGGTGCGCAGTGCTGGCCGACAACGATGCGGTGGTGCATCTCGCCGCCCTTACCCACGACGGCACGCGCGGCGCGTCCGACGCCCGCTTTCACGCCATCAACGTCGAGCTCAGCAGGCGCGTGGCTGCGGCGGCGTTAGCCTGCGGCATTGAGCGTTGCGTCTATCTCAGTTCGGTCAAGGTCAACGGTGAATCCTCGCGCCGTGAGGACGGTCGCATCCATGTTTACTCGGGCGGCGATCTACCCATGCCCGAAGACGCTTACGGACGCAGCAAGCTCGCCGCCGAGCAGGCGCTCACCGCGCTGTGGCCGCGTGACACCGGCACGCTGACTATCCTGCGTCCACCGCTGGTGTACGGTGCCGGGCAGAAAGGCAATCTGCCGCGGCTCATGGCGCTGGTGGCGCGCGGCCTGCCCTTGCCGTTCGGTGGGATCGACAATCGTCGCAGCCTCATCTATGTCGAAAATCTGGTCGAGGCGATCACCTGTGCGTTGGGCGTGGCAGCGCCCGGCGTGCGTTGTTACACCCTTGCCGACATTGATGTTTCGACGCCGGCGCTGGTGCGTGCCTTGGCGCGTGGCCTGGGCGTGCAGGCGAATTTGATCGCGCTGCCGACGATATGTTGGCGTCATCTTGCACACTGGCCGCTGATCGGTGGCAGTGTGCGGCGCTTGACTGACACATTGGTGCTCGATGCGAGCGCTATTCGCGCGGAACTCGGCTGGCGGCCCCGCACCGATTTCGACACCGCCATCGCCATCACCTGCGCCGCCTGGCGTCAGGCCTATCCGTGAACCTGTGGGCCGCAATGGGCTGTGCCGGCGCGGCGGCGCTGGCCTGCGGCACATTGACGGCCCTGCTCATTCCACGCCTGCAGGGGGCGCAGGTCATCGACGTCCCCAATGTGCGCAGTCTGCATGCCAGGCCGGTGCCACGCGGCGGCGGACTCGCGATCGCCGCCGTGGTCATCGTCACGCAACTTGGTCTGATTGCGAGCGGACAGTGGGCGATGCAGACCGGTTTCGTCACCACCTTGGTCGCGACCGGCTTTGCCGCGCTGGGTTGGGCCGATGATCGCGCCAGTCGTGGTGTGCTGCTGCGGCTGGCAGTGCAGAGTTTGCTTGCACTGCTGTTCGTCACCTTGGCTTTGCCGGCGGAGCCCACGGCCACGACCCGCGCGCTGCTGTGGCTGGCGCTGTTGTGGGGCGTTAATCTGTTCAACTTCATGGATGGTGCCGACGGTCTGGCTGGTGTGCAGACCATGGCGGCGAGCCTTGGGCTCGGGGTGTTATTGAGCATATCGGCGCAGACCGGCGCGGCCATGGCGGCTTTCACGCTGGCCGGCGCAGCGGCCGGATTCCTGCGTTGGAACTGGCACCCGGCGCGCATTTTTCTCGGCGATGTCGGCAGTTATTTCATCGGCTTTGAACTCGCCGCGCTGGTGATATTGAGCGCGCAGTATGCGCACTCGCCGTGGCCTGCGCTGATCCTGGTCGCGCCCTTCGTGCTCGATGCGACGCTCACCCTAGTGGCGCGCGCGCTGCGTGGCGCAGCGCTGTGGCGCGCCCATCGTGAGCATGTTTATCAACGACTGGTGTTGCGCGGCTGGTCGCCGGCACGCGTGGCAGGCGGCTTGGCAGTGCTGCTCATCGGCTTGTGTTGGCCGGGTGCGGCTTGGAGTGTCATCGACGGTGTGATGCCGGCGATGTTCGTGTATGGGCTTCTTGTTATCATCTGGCTGTGGCTGTGCCGTAGCTCATCGCCGCCAGGTTCGAATCTTCCCATCTAGTTAATCCAGCGATTATCCGACCGGTGTCTCTTACGCCCCGCCTCAAGATTGTCCTGCACGACCTCGCAGCGATCGCGCTGGCGTGGATGCTGGCCTTGTTCGCGCGCTTCAATTTCGCGCTGCCACCGACCCCGCTTCTGCATGCCGGCCTGCTGGCCTTGCCGGCTGTCGTGACGGTGCAAGCCGTGCTGGCCTGGCGTTTCGGTTTGTATCGCGGGCTGTGGCGATTTGCCAGCCTGCAGGATCTATGGAACATCATCCGTGCTGCCGTGCTCGGCACCGTCTGCATCGGGTTGGCACTCTTCCTCATCACGCGCCTGGTCAATATTCCGCGCTCGATGTTCGTGCTCTATCCCTTGTTTCTGGTGGCGCTGCTCGGCGGTCCACGTCTGGCATTTCGTCTGTGGAAAGATCATTCCTTTAACCTGCGCAGCGTGACCGCCGCGACCCGCGTACTGGTGGTCGGTGGCGGCGAGGCGGGCGAGGGTGTGGTGCGCGAGATGTTGCGCGATGGTAGTTACCTGCCGGTCGGGATTGTCGATGACGATGGGCGGCTTGCGCGTTCGCGCATCCATGGCGTTGCGGTGTTGGGCTGCATCGACGATATCCCGCAGGTCGTGCAACGACGCGACGCCGACATCATCATCATTGCCATTCCGACCGCCAGCAGCGCGCAGATGCGGCGCATCGTCGAACGCTGCGAGGCGAGCGGCAAACCCTTTCGCACCCTGCCGCAGCTGCACGACATGGTCCTGGGTCGCGCCAGCATGAATGCGCTGCGTGAAGTAAAAATTGACGACCTGCTGGGGCGCGACAAGGTCGTGCTGGACTGGCTCAAGGTGCAATCAGCCCTGGCCGGGCAGGTGGTGCTGGTCAGCGGCGGCGGCGGCTCGATAGGCGCGGAGCTATGTCGCCAGGTGGTGGCCCTGGGGGTCGAGCGTCTGGTGGTATTCGAACAGTCCGAGCACAACCTCTATCTCATCGAGCGCGAACTGCGCGCGGCTTATCCCCGTAGCAATCTGGAATTCGTGTTGGGCGATGTCTGCGATCGCGCGGCGGTCGAACACGTTTTCGCGCGCTGCAAGCCCGCGCTGGTGCTGCATGCGGCGGCCTATAAGCATGTGCCCATCCTGCAGACCCAGGTCCGTGAGGCGGTGCGCAATAATGTGTTCGGCACGCTTGAAATGGTCAATGCCGCCGAGCGGCATAGTTGCGCGAGCTTCGTGCTGATCTCGACCGACAAGGCGGTGCGGCCGAGCAGCATCATGGGTGCCACCAAACGTTTGACCGAACTCCTGTGCGAGACGCGCAAGCGGCGCGCCGCGACCAAGTTCATCACGGTGCGCTTCGGTAATGTGCTCGGTTCAGCCGGTAGCGTGGTGCCCTTGTTCCAACAGCAGATTGCCCAAGGCGGCCCGGTCACGGTCACCCATGCCGAGGCGTGCCGTTATTTCATGACGATTGCCGAGGCGAGCCAACTCATCCTGCAGGCCGCCACGGTCGGCAGCGGTGGTGAGATTTTCGTGCTCGACATGGGCGAGCCGGTCAATATCACTTATCTCGCCGAGCAGATGATTCGCCTGTCGGGGCGCGAGCCTGGCGTTGATATACAAATCGTCTACACCGGTTTGCGGCCGGGTGAGAAGCTCAACGAAGAATTATTCCTCGCTGCCGAACGATTGACGCCGACCCGCCACGACAAGATGCAACTCGCGCAGCATGTCGAGGTCGAGCCCCGTCAGTTGCAGGAACTGCTGACGGCGCTGGCGCGTGCCGTTGAGAGCTTCGACGAGGCGCAGATCACCAGTCTGCTGCGTCAGGCGGTGCCAGAGCTGGGTGTTATCCAACCCGGCAGCGCCGAGGCCGCCAACGTCATTGCGTTTAACCGGAGCGTTTGATGCCCATGAAAATCAGAAAAGCCGTATTTCCCGTCGCCGGTCTAGGCACCCGCTTTCTGCCGGCGACCAAGGCTAATCCCAAGGAAATGCTGCCGGTCGTCGACAAGCCGCTGATCCAGTACGCCGCCGAGGAAGCGGTGGAAGCGGGCATCGAAGAGCTCATTTTCGTCACCGGACGCACCAAGCGTTCGATTGAAGACCATTTCGACAAAGCCTACGAGCTTGAGAACGAGCTGGAGAAGGCTAGTAAGCAGAAGTTGCTCGACATCGTGCGCAACATCCTGCCGGCCCATGTGTCGTGCATCTATATACGCCAGGCGGAGCCCCTGGGCCTCGGTCACGCCGTGCTGTGCGCGCGCCCGGCGGTCGGCAACGAGCCCTTCGCAGTGTTGCTGGCCGACGACCTCATCGACGGTCACGGCAGCGGTTGCATCAAGCAGATGGTGGAAATGTACGAGCAGCACCAGCTTGGCGTCATCGCCGTGCAACCGGTGCCGCGCGAGGACACCGATAAATACGGCATCGTCGCCACCGAGACCATCAACGATCACCTGAGTCGCATTACTAGCATCGTCGAGAAGCCGAAACCCGATGTCGCGCCCAGCACCCTGGCGGTGGTCGGGCGCTATATCTTGCCGGGGGAGATCATGGGTATCCTCGCCACCACCCAGCGTGGCGCCGGCAATGAAATCCAACTGACCGACGGTATTGCTAGCTTGCTTGCGCGCCAGCAGGTGTTGGCCTATCAGTTCAAGGGCACCCGCTACGACTGTGGATCCAAGCTCGGCTACTTGCAGGCGACCGTCGACCTGGCGCTGAAACATGGGGAGGTGGGCGCGGATTTTGCCGCTTGGTTGGGCACGCGCAAAGGCTGAAGTAGTCGGGTCAGCTAGAAGATGTAGTCGAGCATCGCGCGTTTGCGCGCCAGTTCGGTCTGCAGGAAGCTGAGCGCGCGCAGCGAGTGCTCGTCCTCGGGTTCACCGGCGGCCGCAATCAGCGCCTCCAGTTCTTGCACTTCCTCTTCCAGCTCATCGCGTTCGTTATCGGCGCCAAGCAGGGGGAAGAAGGATTCGAGCTGCTTGAGCTCTTCGACCAAGTCGTTCCAACCTTCCGAAC
>JANLSI010000477.1:0-1823 GCA_031362345.1 Pseudomonadota bacterium | reverse complement strand
ATCGTGACCTGTTCGTCGAAGCTAATCCCATTCCTGTGAAATGGGCGGTCGAGCGCATGGGCTTAATAGACGCTGGCATCCGCTTGCCGCTGACCTGGTTGTCAGCGCAGTACCAGCCGTTGGTGCGCGAGGCGATGCGTCACGCGGGAATAGCTTGTCGCATCTGATCGACCTGGCGCCGTCAGCCCCGAAACGAGGATTTTTGTTTATGTCTAGAACCGCACTCGTGTGCGTATTGATGGCTGTTGCCCTCAGCGGCTGCAGCAAACTGGTGCCGAAACTCGACCAGATTCTCCCCGATTCGCGTAAGGACTACCGGAAGGCCCAGACCTTGCCCGATCTCGAAGTGCCGCCGGACCTGAGTTCGGAAGCAATCAAGGACCGCATGGCGATCCCTGAAGGCGGCAAGACGGCCAAGTATTCGACTTACCAGGAACGGCGCGCGGAGCGCCAGAAAGTGGCCGCAGTCGAGAACCCCCAGACCGCTGCAGTGCGGGTGCTGGAGAACGAACATGTGTTGTCGATAGTCGGCGCGCCGGTGCAGGTGTGGCCGAAGCTGCGCGACTTCTGGGCAACCCAGGGCTACAAGCTCGAGCTCGACGATGTCGATCTGGGCGTGATCGAGACTGGCTGGTCGGAAGACGAGGCCAAGCTGTCGCGACATAAGTTCAAGCTCTTTGCCGAAGCGGGCGGTGAGGCAGGGACGACCGTGTTGTACCTCTCCCACGAGGGGCAGGAGTTGACGCCCAAGGGTGAACAACTTGAGTGGCAGCGCAAGCCGCGCGATGTCGCGGCCGAGGGTAAGATGGTCGACAACCTGCAGACCTATCTGGCCGCGCAGGGCACCGCAGTGGTCGGCACCACGGCTAGCGCCGGGGATGCCCGTGGCAACGCCGCAGCGCGTGGCGAGTCGAGCGCCGCGCCGCCGGTCGAAGCCGCCGCTACCGTTGCCGAGCCGCGCGCAACAGCTCCCCTTGCAGGCGAGCATCATGCTGAAATCGTCAGCGTTGGGGGTGGTAAGACTTATCTCAGTGTCGCCGAAGAATTTCCGCTGGCCTGGAAGAGCACCGGCGCTGCCCTCGAGCAGGTGGGTGTGCAGGTCAAGGATTCCGACAAGGGCCGAGGCGTTTATATCGTCAAGGTCGAAGCCACCGATGGTGAAACCGGCGCGCTGTCCAAGCTTAAATTCTGGCGCCGTGATGGTGCCAAGGAATTGCAGGTCAGTCTGACCGGCGTAGGCGCCAAGACCGAAGTGGTGGTGCTCGACCGCGACGGTCGCTGGGAAACCGGTGAGGCGGCCGCCGATCTGCTGCAAAAACTCCACCGGGCATTGAACGGTGAACATGGCTAGCAGCCACCCGCGACACGGCCGATGCGTTTTTCCGTACTCGGCAGTGGCAGCGGCGGCAACGCGACGCTGGTAGCGCGCGGTGCGCAGGGTTTGCTTATCGACTGTGGTCTGACGGTGCGTCAGCTTGAGCTGCGTCTGGCCGCTGTCGACTTCGCGCCGAGCGCACTCAGTGCCATTGTGCTTACCCACGAGCACGACGATCACATTGCCGGCGCCGCGGCGCTGTCGCGCAAATACCGCATTCCGATCCTGACCACCCACGGCACCCAGACCGCCGCCGCCGAACGTCTGGTCAACGCCCATGGCATCGACTTTCTGCTTCCCGATCGCAGCATCGATTTCGGCGCGTTCACTATCACGGCAGTGCTGGTGCCCCATGACGCCCGTGAGCCCTGTCAGTTTGTGCTCGATGACGGCGAGTGGCGACTCGGTATCCTGACCGATGTCGGCCAGGTGACGCCGCACCTGCTGC
>JANLSI010000467.1:0-2520 GCA_031362345.1 Pseudomonadota bacterium | reverse complement strand
CCGCCTTCGGTGCGGAATCCGTAGAAGCAACCTATTGTGCCGATGAAGCCGCCGAAGAACACCGCCTTGATCAACCCTGAGACCAGGTCCTTCATGTAGAAGAAGTCCTTGAGCGAATTGACGTAGGCGGGCGGCGTCATGCCCAGCGTCATGACCGCCACGATAAACCCCCCGAAGATGGCGATGGCATCGGAGAACACCGTCATCACCGGCAACATCACCGTCGCCGCAATCAGGCGCGGTATGATCAGGTAGCGGACGGGGTTGACGCCCATCGCGCGCATGGCGTCGATCTGCTCGGTCACCTTCATGCTGCCGAGCTCGGCGGCGATCGCGGCGCCCACGCGGCCGCCGACCACGAGTGCGGTGAGCACGGGCCCCAGCTCGATGATGACCGAGCGCAGGATCACCGAGCCGAGAAACTTCAGCGGCACGACGGTCGAGAACTGGTAGGCCGCCTGCACCGCGGCGACGGCGCCGGTGAACAGGCTGATCACCACCACCAGCCCGAGCGAGCCGACACCGATCCTGTCCATCTGCTCGAAGATCAGTCGCGCACTGGGCAGCCGGCCCAGCGACTTGATGATGTCCCACAACATGAGCGAGACGCGGCCGACTTCACCGACGCCATCGATCACGCGCGCGCCGACGTAGCGCACGCCACCGCTGATGCTGGGTGCTCCGGCGCTCACGCGGCAACGCCCCGGGTCATCATCGGGCGCCGGACGTGCGACAATTGGCTAGAAACCAGACGTCCCAAGCGGTGCATCAGGCTGGGTCTCACCTTCCATGGTCTCGCGAAACTTCACGAACTTGGTGTACTCGTGCAGGAACGTCAGCGGGATATCGCCGGTGGGGCCGTTGCGCTGCTTGGCGATGATGATCTCGGCCTTGCCGCGCAACGAAGGGTCATCGCGCTTGTACATCTCTTCGCGGAACACGAACATCACGAGATCGGCGTCCTGCTCGAGCACTCCCGACTCGCGCAGGTCCGACAACTGCGGCGTGCGGTCCTTGCCCGTGCGCTGCTCGACCGCACGCGACAACTGCGACAGCGCGATCACCGGCACGTCGAGCTCCTTGGCGAGGGCCTTGAGCGAACGCGAGATCTGGGAGATTTCCTGGACGCGGTTTTCCTTCGTGCCCGAGCCCGAGATCAGCTGCAGGTAGTCGATCAACACCATGTCGAGCTTGCCTTCAGACTTGAGCCGCCGGCACTTGGCGCGAATCTCGAGCACCGTCGGGGAGGCGGTGTCGTCGATCAGGATCGGCGCCTTGTACAGCGGGCCCGAATAGCGCGTCAGCTTCTGGTACTCGGCGCTGCTCAAGCGGCCCGAACGCACGCGATACAGCGGCACCTCGGTCTGCGAGCACAGCAGGCGCAATGCCAGCTGCTCCTTGCTCATTTCGAGTGACAGCACCGCGACCGGATGGTTGAAGCGGATCGCCGCATTCTCGGCGATGTTCAGCGCAAACGAGGTCTTACCCATCGAGGGTCGGCCAGCGATGATGATCAGGTCGCCGCGCTGGAAGCCTGCCGTTTTGGCGTCGAGCTCCTCGTAGCCCGAGGGCACGCCGGTCAGGAACGCCGCATCGCCCTGGTTGCGCTCGATCAACTCTTCGACGTGCTTCACCGTCGCCATCATCAGGTCCTTCATGGTGAAGAACCCCTGGCGCACGCGGTTGTCGGTGATCTCGAAGATGCGCTGCTCGGCGCGGTCGAGGATCACGGTGGTTTCGTCGTTCGCCGCGAAGCACTCCTGCGAGATCTCGCGCGAGGCATGGATCAACGAGCGCAGCAGCGCCTTCTCACGGATGATCTTGAGGTGCTGGTCGAGATTCGCGGCGGTGACGCCGTACTCGGCGATCTGCGTGAGCGCCGCTGGCCCGCCCACCATCTCGAGCTCGCCACGCTTGCGCAGCTCTTCCGACAGCGTGACGATGTCCGACTTTTCGTTGCGGTTGTAGAGCGCGATGATGGCGTTGAAGATCTTTTGGTGCGACGTGCGGTAGAACACGCTGGCATCGACCTGCTCGACCGCGCGCCCGACCACGTCGTGGTCGAACAGCAGCGAGGCGAGCACGGTGCGCTCGGCTTCGAGCGCCTGCGGCGGAACGGGACCCTGCGAGGAGTCCAGCGCGCCCGAGAGGATTTCGGTCATTGCGGCGTTCCTTGAATGGGGATGCGATTCACGCCCGCGGGTGGCAAAGGACTGCTCAGTCGGCCAGGTACTCGCGCGCCAGCAGCTGCATGTCTTCCCACACCGGCCGCTTGTAGGTCGGGTTCCTTAGGCACGCCGCCGGATGATACGTCACGATCAGCTTGGAGCCTTGGTAATCGTACGTTTGCCCACGCAACGACATAATCGTGCCCTTAAGCCCCAGCAGCAGCTCGGCCGCAAACTTGCCGAGGCAGCAGATCACGCGGGGTTTCAGCACTTCGAGCTGGCGCTTCAAGTAGGGGGCGCACTGCTCGATCTCGTGCGGGAGCGGGTTGCGATTCTCGGGCGGCCGGCACTT
>JANLSI010000433.1:0-4561 GCA_031362345.1 Pseudomonadota bacterium | reverse complement strand
GACGCCTTGCTTGTGGGGGTACGATTGGGGGTGCCGAGGCGCAATAGAGACCTCTGTTTTCTTTCCACTCAATTACATTCGCGGGCTTTTCCATGCCGGCTCCGGGCACCATCTCGATCTTCGCCAGCCTCCTTGTTAACGACCATTACATCGCTGTATCTGTCGGCCGCTGGGCGGGGCGGGACTTCGTCGCGCGCTCGGGGCCGCGCCCGGCTCACGCAAACAATTCGCGGTCCAAGATCTTGCGCGGGTCGGCATAGTCTTCGGCCCACCATGCCTTGCCGCCCGGGCGCGGCGCCCTCTGGAGTTGTATTGGCTTGTTCGAGGCCGCAGCCTTCGTCTGCGTGACGCGGAAGTGGTAATGATCGAAGAGCGTCAGCGCCTGAATCATGTACGACACAGCGATGCGGCGGTCCTTTATAAGTAGCAGGTTCTCCCCGTTGTTGTTGTCGGCCGGCTTCGAGAAGTTGTAGGACCCCATGTAGACGCGGGCGGTGGGTTTGTCGAAGTCGATCACCACGAACTTGTGATGCATGCGGGTGCCAGCTCCCTTGGGGCTAAGCGCCGAGGGCTCGCTCTTGAAGGGCTCGGGCAGATTGTCGCGGAGGTTCGCGGCGTACACCGGCGCGACCTTGCCATTAGGCAGATGCAGGTCCAACCCGCCCACCCGTTTATCGGAAATGCCATAGACGAAGATGCCTTCCTTCTTGGTCACGTCTTTGATCGCCTCGGTCACGGCACCGCCGGTCTGGTTGAGGAAGGCCAGTGAGTAGAACACCGAAGATCTCGCACGCAGTATGTCGTGGGCGACGTACTGCAGGACGCCGTCGTCTTCTGCGTGGGGCGAGAATGTGACCCGCGCGTTAATGCCGGCGAGCTTCAAGTCATTCCAGCCGCTTGACTCGGTGGGGCCGAAAGTCACCACCGAATTACTCACCCAGTAATTTTCGAAGGCGTCTACGAAGGGCCGGATGGCGTTCTTGCCCCGCACCACGATGGCGTTATTGGACTGCACGAACTGGCCGCGCCAGGTGAAATTAGTGGAGCCGCAGACTGCGGCCTTGACCCGGTCACCGGCGACTACGATGGTCTTGTTGTGCTGCAGGTTGCTCATGTGGTGACGCTTGACCTGTTCGGCGCCGGCGGTGAGGGCCAGGCGTGCGGCGGCGCGTGACTCTGCCGAGGTGGGGGGCTTGTGCTCGGTGCTGTCGTCGATGATGACGAACAGGCGGCGCTTGAGTTTCTCGAGTCGCTCGATGACCGCCGGATCGTTCAG
This sequence comes from Pseudomonadota bacterium, assembly GCA_031362345.1. Lineage (GTDB taxonomy): Bacteria > Pseudomonadota > Gammaproteobacteria > JADJYF01. Next base: position 3,285 of record JANLSI010000433.1, on the reverse strand, counting down.
ATCGTAGGCGACTACCCGAACCAGCGCGGTCTTATCGGCAATCGCCTCGTCCAAGAGGTCGAGGATCGCGCGCCGTGCCTCGAACCCCATCCAGGCGAGCGCTTCCTCGGCCTTGGGATGGGTCGGAACAAAGTCGAGACCTTCGGTGGCAGTCCCGGGAATGAGGGTCTCCATGCCGTCGGTCGCGGTGACGTAGCGATCGACGAAGGCTTGCGAGGACACAAAGCCGCGGGTGAATGCGACGTTCAGCTTACCGTGATAGGTTTGGCGCGCGAGTACGATACCGGCTTGCTGCGGTTCGCCGTAGCTGAGCTCGCCGGCCTGGGTCATGAATACCGGCGTGACGCGATAGGTGAATTCACCATCGAGGTCGGCATTGACCGGAAAATGAACCCAGCGGAATTTCTGAATGGGTGCGAGGCGGGAGGAGGTTCGCTGCCGGTTGACCGTGCCATCCGGGTTGGGAAAGCAGATGCGATTCTTGATCTCCCAGAAGCGATCGCCGTCGGGCTACCGGTATTCGAGGGCGAAGCCAACGAAGTCACGCAGTGGCGAGGCTGCCTTCCAGTTCATCGCGAGCAAGGTCATGCCGTCGCCACGGTGGAGTTTTAACGTGAAGGGTGCGTTGGCGTTGTCGGCGACAATCTGGAAATCCTTGGGCATGAATCCTCCTTGATGGCCGCGGGGCCGGTGCCGAAGCTGTACCGTGTACCGTACCGCGAGATGGCACTGAGGCGCGATGCCAGCTGCGAGTCTGGATCCTACGCTCGCTATCGCCGGCCGTCATATAGCAGAAAACTAGACACTGGCAGGCGTGGATTGGGCCACTGCGCTCGCTTCCATTGCAACGGACACCAGGCTCGATTTCGGCGAGTGGGCCGGTTATCTTTCCTTCGACGACACGCTGGTCCGAACGGCGGGAGAACTTGATGTGGAAAACGCGGTTGAGGCAGAAGTAGAAAGATCGCCTGCGGAACAACCGGTGAGAGCGGCTGCAGAAAATGGCCGCTATTCGGCGTGCCTCTACGTCCACGGCATGGGCAGCCAGCGTCGATTCGCCGAAACGTGCGGACTCATTGATCGACTCGATGCGAATGTCAGTTCGGTCCTTGGCCCGAATAAGATTCCGCTACGCATGTTCAGCCAGGTAGAAAGTCGCGTGGAGCCATCGCGCGTTCCCGACGATCCGGACATCGCCTACATTCGCGCCTACCTGGTTGAGGGAAGTGGCGAGAATGCAAAATGGAGTCCCGCCAGATTCTATGAGCTTTATTGGGCACCCGTGATGGCCGGTCAGGGGTCGGTTGCCGGCATATTCACATGGATGACGCGCCAGGTGATGCGGCCAGTGTTCACACTGTCGGCGCCCTGGCGTGAACGCGCTCGGCTGCGTCGGGCAGCATTGGCAGCGATGTTCGACCGGCCTGAGCCGCCCGAGGGCAGTGTCAAGGGCGATTATGCCAAGTTGATGAGGTATTACGACAAGTACGAGAACCTCGCCGTTCAACGCGAGCTCGGCACCAGCGATTTCGCGGGGTTCCTCGCCCTGATCAAGGAGGAGAATAAAAAAAGCCCGAATGCGGCGGAGCGTCTGTCCGCGTTGGCGCGAACCTGGCGCACGCGTTACATCTGGACCGAATTGCGCAATTTTGCTGTCCTTGTGACGATTGCGCTCGCCGTTGCCCTAATCGGGATTGCCGGTGTTGCGTTAGCATCGGCGCTGTTGCGTGTGGCGGCACTGGTCGTGACAAGCTCAGACCTGCCGTCGCTCGCGGCCTTTCTGCCGAAGGAGGGGGATGAGCTGAAGGCGGCGAAGGCGCTCTTCGTCTCAGCGTCGCTCGCCATTGGACTCGGCAGGTTTCTGACCCAGTACATGGGCGACGTTCAGGCATGGGCGACGTTCGAGGAAACCGACGAGAAATTCGAACGCCGTGCAAAGGTCATCGCTACGGGGCAGCGGATTCTGCGCCATATCCTCGACGATCCGGCCTGCGAGCGCGTCGCGATCATCAGCCATAGCCTGGGCACGTCAATTGCGCAGGATGTTCTGTTCGCGCTGGCTCGTCACAACAAGGCCCGTAATAAGAGCGGTGATTCGATCGCTGGACCGATACCGCTCGATAAGATCGAGCATTTCGTGACGCTGGGCAGCCCGATCGACAAGATCGAGTATTTTTTTGAAAGCTCGACCAGCCCATCCCATCGCTACAAGAGGTTCACCGAAGAAATGCGGGGCGATATCGGGACCGTGCCGTTTTCACGCGGTAAGGCGCCGCATATCCACTGGATTAATTTCTGGGACGACGCCGATCTGGTCAGCGGCGCGCTGCAATCGCCCGCGAACCGTTCAGGGACATCGCAGAAGGTGGACAATGTCCACGTTCAATGCCTACGTTTTCCGGCGCCAGGGCGATCCCATTCGTCCTATTTCGACGACAGGCGCGTTCTAGACTATCTGACCGATATCATCTTTGCCCGCAAGTACAGCTTCGAAGCGCTTGAGCCCGACCTGACGGCCAAGGGCAAAGACCGCGCGCCGAAATACGACAATGTGCGCATTGCCTCGCTCGATCCGACGGGAAATCGTGCGGCGTGGCAGATGCTGGCGCTGTCGATTCCCTGGCTTGCGCTGAGCGCGCTGATTGTCCAGCTGACGAATCCGGCCGATGCTACGGGATGGATTGTCCTAGCCGGCGGCGCGTGTTCCGCCCTGACCCTGGGCGCGTTGATGAACGCGAAACAAGGTGCCCGTTTCCCGATCAGGTCCCGTCACCAGCCGACTCTATAAATCGCTCCGGATTGCGGCCCGCTATGCGGGGCCCGTCGCAGCAATCTTGCGCCGAATGCCCCGTATGACGGCTGCCAGAGCCCGATGGTGGACGGAAGCCGGCCGAGCTGTGGCACACGGTCAGGCGCTGATGTCTGTGCTTCGGCCGTGCCCCTCGCCATGGTGCTTAGCTCAGAGCGGCGGCGGCGCGGCGCTAACCCAACTTGGCGGATTCGCCGGAGGATTTCTCCGTTTTGAGGGTGGTCCGTGACGTAACTAATTGTTTGGGTTGGGCCCACTTTCGCGGGACCGGTGAAAAGCCGCTGTAGTGAAGACCTTGGTGGTTTTCTTTGCATCTCGGGTGCGGATAATTGGTCGCCATGTTTCTGCGCGCAACGACTCGCAAGAAGGATGGCAAGACGCATCGCTACTGGAGCATGGTGGAGAACCGTCGCCTGAGTGATGGGCGCGTGTTGCAGAGACACGTGTTGTATTTGGGCGAGATCAGTGATCCGCAG
>JANLSI010000430.1:0-4174 GCA_031362345.1 Pseudomonadota bacterium | reverse complement strand
CGGCGTGGTATTCAAGCCGAGCAGAAATTTCACCATGTGCTGGACCTGGACCTTGTCGGCATGACCGCGTCCGACCACGCTTTGCTTGATTTGAGTCGCAGAGTATTCGTGCACGGCCACGCCCGCGCGGCGCGCCGCGACCATCGCCACGCCACGCGCGTGGCCAAGCTTGAGCGCCGAATCGACATTGCGGTTCATGAATACCTTTTCGATGGCGGCCTCGGCCGGGCCGAAGGCCGCGATGATGGCCGACAACTCGTCATATAACTGCACCAGGCGCTCATCGAAGCTGCCCTCGGTGTTGAGACGGATGCAGCCGCAGGTCACATATTCGGTACGCTGGCGTGCGCTGCGTATCACGCCGTAGCCCGTCACTCTGGAGCCCGGATCGATGCCGATGATGACGGTCAAACGCGAAGTCGACGCCGCTCAGGCGCCGAGCGTGGCCATGATTTCGTCGGAAATGCTGGCGTTCGAATAGACCTTCTGCGTGTCGTCGAGGTCTTCCAGCATGTCCAACAGCCGCACCATCTTCTGCGCATTGTCGCTATCAAGTTCGCTTTGTAGGCCGGCATGCATAGTCACTTCCGCTGCTTCGGGGCGATGGCCAGCGGCGACCATCGCGTCTTTCACTGCGCCGAATTGATCGGGGCCGGTCAGCACTTCGATCGAGCCATCGTCGTGCACCACCACATCATCGGCGCCGGCATCCAAAGCCGCCGCCATCACTGCGTCTTCGTCGCTACCCGTGGGGTAATCGAGCAGGCCCACTTTCTTGAACAGATAGGCGACCGAGCCATCGGTACCCAGATTGCCACCGCACTTTGAAAAAGCATGGCGGACTTCGGCAACCGTGCGGTTGCGATTGTCGGTCATACAATCGACCATCACCGCCACGCCACCCGGACCATAGCCTTCATAGCGGATTTCTTCGTAGTTGTCGGCGTCCATACCACCAGCGCCGCGGGCGACCGCACGCTCGGTAGTGTCCCTGGTCATGTTCGCGCTGAGCGCATTGTCGATCGCCGCGCGCAGGCGTGGATTCGATCCGGCGTCGCCACCGCCGGTGCGCGCCGCGACGGTGATTTCACGTATCAATCGCGTGAACAGCTTGCCACGCTTGGCGTCCTGCTTGCCCTTGCGATGTTTTATGTTGGCCCATTTACTGTGTCCGGCCATGGCTTACCCGCGATGATTCCTGCGCTTGGAATAGAGGGCCGCTATTGTCGCAAATCATGCGCCGCGATGCAGCGGCAAAGACCGCTCAAGCGTCGTTGTTGCTCATGACAATGCGTTTTTGCTCGGTGGCGAAGTCGAGCAGGCGCTTGATCGGGCGTCGGGCACGCGCCGCGATATCGTCCGGCACGTGGATTTCATTGGCGCCGGTGGCGAGCACGTGGCGCAAGCCGCGCAGGCCGTTCATCGCCATCCACGGACATTCCGCGCAACTCTTGCAGGTCGCGCTGCGCCCGGCGGTCGGTGCTGCGATGAGGCGCTTGCCGGGCGCGGCCAGCTGCATCTTGTGGAAGATGCCCTTGTCGGTGGCGACGATGAACTCCTGCGCGGCGGCGGTCCTGACTTCGTTGATGAGGCCCGAGGTCGAACCGACGTAATCAGCCTGTTCAATGACCGAGGGCGGCGACTCGGGATGGACTAGCACGCGCGCGGCGGGGTGCTGCTCGCGCAGAAGGCTTAGTTCGGCACCCTTGAATTCCTCATGCACGATGCAGGCGCCATTCCACAGCAGCATGTCGGCACCGGTCTCGGTGCGAATGTAATCGCCGAGAAAGCGATCCGGCGCCCAGATGATTTTTTCGCCCCGGGCATGGAGATGGCGCACCACGTCGAGCGCGATACCGGAGGTCACCATCCAATCGGCGCGCGCCTTCACGGCGGCGCTGGTATTGGCGTAAACCACCACGGTGCGATCCGGGTGCGCATCGCAGAAAGCGTTGAAAGCATCGGCCGGGCAGCCCAGATCGAGCGAGCAATTGGCTTCGAGGTCCGGCATCAGCACGCGTTTCTCCGGATTCAGGATCTTGGCGGTTTCGCCCATGAAACGAACCCCCGCCACCACCAGGGTCGAAGCGGGATGTTCGTAACCAAAGCGCGCCATGTCGAGGGAATCGGAGACATAGCCGCCGGTTTCGTCGGCCAAGGTCTGGAGTTCCGCATGGGTGTAGTAGTGGGCGACCAGCACTGCATTTTGTTCGACCAGCAGGGTCTTGATGTCGGCGCGCAGGCTTTCGCGCTCTTCGCTTTGCAGGTGTTCGCGGACTACCGGCGGCACCCGGGTGGGAACGATGGTGTCGACGGCGAGATGGGAAATGACATCACTGCGCATTGTGTCAGGCCGAACGCGGCGGGTTGGTGGCGAAGCGCGGGCCGCGCGGCGCGGCCCCTTGTCCATGAATATGATCAGCCTAGCGGTCGAATACAAGCATCGCCAGGTAAATCCGTTGTAAAAACGTCGCCACCTTTCACTCCGCGCCGGGCGCCCTGCGCAGCCGGATCGACAATTCGCGCAACTGGCGTTCGCTCACTTCGCTCGGTGCCGAGGTCAGCGGGCAGCTGGCGGTTTGGGTCTTGGGGAAGGCAATAACTTCGCGGATGGAAGTCTCGCCCGCCATTAGCATGGCGAGACGGTCCAGACCAAAGGCGATACCGCCGTGGGGCGGGCAGCCGTACTGCAGCGCTTCGAGCAGAAAGCCGAATTTCTCCTGCGCTTCCTCATCATTGATGCCGAGCAGGCCAAAGACTTTGCTCTGCAGCTGCGAGTTGTGGATACGAATCGAGCCACCGCCGATCTCAGAGCCGTTCAGCACCATGTCGTAGGCGCGCGAAATCGCCTTGCCCGGCGCGCCCGCCACGTGCTCAGCATCGGCCGGCGCGGTGAAGGGGTGGTGCAGGGCTGCCCAGCGCTTGCCGTCCTCGTCCCACTCGAACATCGGGAAATCGACCACCCACAGCGGCGCCCAGCTTGGTGCTACCAGGCCGAGGTCTGCGGCTATTTTGTCGCGCAGAGCGCCGAGCGCATCGTTGACCACGCGCGTCTTGTCGGCACCGAAGAACACCAGGTCGCCGTCTTGCGCGCCAACGCGGTTCAGGAGTTGCTCGACCACCGCCGGCGGCATGAACTTGACGATCGGCGAGCTGAGGCCTTCGATGCCGGCCTGGCGATCGTTGACCTTGATATAGGCCAGACCCTTGGCGCCGTAGATGGCGACGAAGGCAGTGTAGTCATCAATCTGCTTACGGCTCAGTTTGCCACCGCCCGGCGCGCGCAGCGCGGTCACGCGATAGTCGTCGCGGCTCGCGGCCTGGGCGAAGACCTTGAATTCGACTTCACGCATGAGGTCGGCAACTTCGACCAACACTAGCGGGTTGCGCAGATCGGGCTTGTCCGAGCCGTAGCGCTGCATGGCGTCGGCATAGGTGACGCGCGGGAAGGGCTTCGGGAGCTCGACATTCAAGACCGTCTTGAACACCTGGCGGAGCATGTCTTCCATCATGTTGGTGATGTCGCCTTCATTAATGAAGGACATCTCGATATCGAGCTGGGTGAACTCGGGTTGGCGGTCGGCGCGCAGATCCTCGTCGCGAAAGCAGCGCACGATCTGAAAGTAGCGATCCATGCCCGACATCATCAGGATCTGCTTGAACAGCTGCGGCGACTGCGGCAGGGCGAAGAAGCGGCCGGCATGGGTGCGACTTGGCACCAGATAGTCACGGGCACCCTCAGGGGTGGCCTTGGTCAGCATCGGCGTCTCGATCTCGAGGAAGCCGTTGCCGTCGAGATAGCTGCGCAGCTCGCGGGCAACACGCGCGCGCAGGCGCAGGTTCTCGCGCATGCGCTCGCTACGCAGGTCGATGTAGCGATAGCGCAGACGGGTGTCGTCGCTGACGTTGCGCTCGTCGATCTGGAAAGGCGGCGTGCGCGCCTCATTGAGGATTTCCAGATGCTTGACCAGCACTTCTATCTTGCCGGTGCGGCGGTCAGCGTTGACGGTGCCCTCGGGACGCAAGCGCACTTTGCCGGTGGCACGCAACACATACTCGCTACGCGAACGCTCGGCGGTGGCGAAGGCGGCCGGGGTGTCGGGGTCGATCACCACCTGGCACACACCTTCGCGGTCGCGCAGATCGATGAACACCACACCGCCATGATCGCGGC
>JANLSI010000351.1:0-12335 GCA_031362345.1 Pseudomonadota bacterium | reverse complement strand
GGTACAACCTCGGCGAGCTGCATCGCCTGCTCGAAACGCAGATCGCGGCAACCGGTGCGCTGGTCGACAAGAGCTATGTGGCGGTGTATTTCAATGCACTGCGTGGTGGGCCGGAAACTAATGCACGGCTGCAACGCTCATTGGCGATCCGTGCTGGCCGTCAGGCGTAATAAATGTGCGTTCCGCAGGGGTAAGCCAGCGTGCGTCGGCCACGCGATCGGCCAGACAGAACCACGCCGCGACGCCGAACAGGATGGACGGCACGGCCTCGATCAGAAACAGCCACTGCCAGCCGGCCCAGCCGTGCAGGCCGTCGAATGACTCTAGCAGGTAACCCGACAGCGGTGCACCGATCACACTGGCGACCGGCACGGCGGTGACGAACAGCGCAGTCACGCGGCCACGGCGCGCAGCGGGAAACCAGTAGGTCAGATAGAGAATGATGCCGGGAAAGAAACCCGCCTCGGCCGCGCCCAATAGAAAACGCAGCACGTAGAACTGGCTCGGTGTGGTGACCATAAACGTGGCCGCCGAGATCAATCCCCAGGCAATCATGATGCGCGTGACGGTGCGCCGCGCGCCGTAGCGATGCAGGAGCAGGTTGCTCGGGATCTCGAAGAGGAAATAGCCGAGAAAGAAGATGCCGGCGCCGAGCCCGTAGATGGTCTCGCTGAAATTTAAGCTCTCGATCATCTGCAGTTTGGCGAAGCCGACGTTGACGCGATCGAGGTAGGCGCAGATGTAGCAGGCGAACAGAAACGGCACCAGCCGCCAGGTAACGCGTGCGTAGAGAGCGTCGGCATCGATGTTGGACATGGGCATTCCGGCGGCGTGACAGCGACAGGGCGCGGCGAGTCTAAGCGTTGACAATGCGCGCCGCCGCAGCATAGCGGAACAGCGCACAAAAAAAGGCGCCGCCGCGTGCCCGACGACGCCTTATGAATCACTCGACTCAGGCGGCGGCGGTATTCATCACCGCTTTAACCTCAAGGAACTCCTCGAAGCCGAACTCACCCCATTCGCGACCGTTGCCCGACTGCTTGTAGCCGCCGAACAGTGCGTGGAAGTCGAGGCCGGCGCCGTTGACGTGGACGTTGCCGCAACGCAGACGGGTGGCGACATTCTCAACGGGCCGGGGATCGGTGCCCGACACATAGCCCGACAGGGGCGCGATCGCGGGCTTTTTACCCGCTGCGATGGGCATCGAGTTTCAGCGCTGTCGTGGGCCGGCACAGCGGCTACACTGTGCGCTTCCCATTGCGTCTATGAGGACCAGCCCATGATCGAACTCATGCGTCAGAGCGTCGTCGAACAGGCACGTTTGATCCGCAACGGCGAAGTCTCGCCGGTGGAAATGGTTGAGGCGGCGATCGCCGCCATCGAGAAATACAATCCCAAGCTCAACGCCGTGGTATTGCCGATGTTTGACATCGCACGCCGCGCGGTAAAGGCCCTGAAGGGCGACGAGCCCTATCGTGGTGTGCCGTTGTTGTTGAAAGATATGTGCGCCGAATATGCCGGTGCGCCGCTGACCGAAGGTTCGCGTTTTCTGCAAGGCTATATCTCGCCCCGCGACAGCGAGCTGGTGGCGCGCTATCGGCGCGCCGGTTTCATCGTGGTCGGCAAGACCAACTCGCCGGAGTTCGCCTCCAAGCCCACCACCGAACCCGAACTCTATGGCGCGACGCGCAATCCCTGGGACTTAAGTCGTTCGCCAGGTGGTTCTTCGGGCGGTGCGGGCGCGGCGGTGGCGGCTGGCATGGTCGCGGTGGCCCATGCCAACGATGGCGGCGGCTCGACGCGTCTACCCGCTGCGGTATGTGGCCTGGTCGGCTTGAAGGCGACCCGCGGACGCAATCCCCTCGGGCCGGATTACGGTGATATCGGCGCGGCAGGTTTATTGTCCGAGCATGTCGTCACTCGCACGGTGCTCGACAACGCCTTGATGCTGGACGTCACCGCCGGTGCCGATCTGGGCGCGCCCTATTTTCCACCGCCACCGCTGCGATCCTTCGCCTCTGAGGTCGGCGTCGATCCTGGTCGTCTGCGCATCGCTTTCAGCACTCAGCCGATCACGCCGACGCCGGTGCATGCCGATTGTCAGCAGGCGGTGCGCGACATCGCCGCACTGTGCGAGAGCCTCGGTCACTACGTCGAGGAAGCTAAGCCCGAGGTCGACGGTCAGCATTTCAACGATTTCTTCACTACTATCTGGCTGGCGATGGTGGCGTGGATGATCCGCGACTGGAGCGTGCGTCTCGGCCGCACACCGAGCCCGGCGGATTTCGAGAAACATACGTGGAAGATGTACGAAATCGATAGCGAAGTGCGGCCTTCGGATTTTCTCAAAGCGGTGCATGACATGCAGCGCTTCGCGCGCGAAGTCGCGCCTTTCTTTTCGACCTATGACGTGTGGTTGACGCCGACCGCACCCGAGCCGCCGGTACCGCTCGGCTATTTCGACTTTGACCGCAAGGCGCCCCATCAAGCCACCGAGCGCATGCAGCGCTTCCCGCGGTTTACCGCCATTGCCAATGCCACTGGCCAGCCGGCGATGTCCTTGCCGCTGTGCTGGAATGGGGCGGGTTTGCCCATTGGCATTCAGATCATGGGGCGTTATGGCGATGAGGCCACGTTGTTTCGTCTCGGCGCGCAGCTTGAGGCTGCGCGGCCGTGGGCGGCGCGCCGACCGCAACTCGACTGAGCAACAGGGCGATGCCAGGCGGCGGCGCGGTGGTGCGCCGCGCCGCTCACCAGGCGTGCAACTGTACGGGCAGCGCGCTGTAACCGTGAATGATGTTGGAGCACACGCGGGTCGGTTCGCCCATCACCTCGACTCTGCGGAAACGCTGCATGATCTCTTCCCACGCCACTTGCAGTTGCAGCTCGGCGAGACGATAGCCGACGCAATGATGGGTGCCGAAGCCGAAAGACAGATGGCGGCGTGGATTGGCGCGATCAATTACAAACGCCTCCGGCATGGCGATTTCCTCGTCGTCGCGATTGCCCGAGATGTACCACATGGCGATGCGGTCGCCGGCCTTGATCTCGGCCTCGCCTAAGCGGAAATCTTGCACGGCAGTGCGCGCCATGTGGGAAATGGGCGTCTGCCAGCGAATGATCTCCGGCACCATGCCGGCGATGAGGGTGTTATCGGCGCGCAGCTTGTCGTATTGCGCCGGATAGCGATGCAAGGCAAGCACACCGCCGCTCAGTGAATTGCGCGTGGTGTCGTTGCCGCCGACGATGAGATTGATGAGATTGCCAAGGAACTCGCCGGCGCTTAAGTTCTTGGTGCCTTCAGCGTGCACCATGAGAGACAGTAGATCGGAACGCGGTTCGTCGTGCAGACGCTCCTGCCATAGTCCCGCAAATGTCGTGAAGCACTCCTCCAGTTCCGCGCGACGCGACGCCCAGCTATCGACGATGCCGAAGCCTGGCTCGCTGACCGCGACATCGGACCAGCGTGTCAACAGGCGGCGCTTTTCCCACGGGAAGTCGAACAGCATGGCCAGCACTTGGGTGGTCATCTCGATCGAGAAGCGCTCGACCCAGTCAAAGGTCTCGCCGAGTGGTAGATCATCAAGGATGCGCGCGCAGATCACACGGATCTGGTCTTGCATTTCGCGCACCTTGGCACGCGCCACTAGCGGTGCGATGGCCTTGCGCTGCACCGTATGGATGGGCGGATCGGTCGACTGGAACATGCGCGCATCGACACCGTGACTGCGGAACATGGTGTCGTAGCCGAGGATGTGGCCGCCCAACTCGTAATTGGACGAGACGCGCAGGTCGTCGGCATTGATCTCGACGATGTCCTTGTACTTGCTCAAGGACCAGAACGGACCGTAGTGACTATCGGCGCAGTAGTGCACCGGTGCTTCTTTGCGCAGCCGCGCGAAATAGGCGCCTATGACATCGTCTTGATAGAGGCGCGGATCGCTCACGTCGATCTGCTCGAGCGGAATCAAGTAAGGATCCGCAGGGCTGGTGGCTTTCAACATCAGCGTGGAGGCTGCGCACCGCGCACCACGGTGGTGTGGTAGCCGAGCGCGACGATGAGGGTCTTGCGAATAGCGATGTCGCGCATGGCGGTGCTTCCTCGATTTGTATCGATGGCGGTGGGATGAAGTCAGCCGTCGTGTAGCGCTTGGTAGGCAGCGTCGCCGACCCGCGCCACGGTGTGACGACCGAGGCGGTCGGCGGCGAGGGTCGCGCTGAGTAACATGTCGGCGTCGACGGCAAAAGGTTCGTTGGCGAGAAACGGCAGGATGGTGGTGCCGGCCATGACCGCAGCGAGGTCGGCGCTATGGCTCGCATCGAGCGACAGATGACCGAGATGACAGGGCAGTCCGACCGCGCACAGGAATTCCGCCACCCGCGTGGCTTCGACCGCACGCTTTTCCAGCAGCAGTTGCGTCATGAGCCCCATCGCCACCATTTCGCCGTGCAGATAATCGGCATGCAGGCGCGGCAAGACCGTCAGTCCTTGGGCGAGCGCATGGGCGCCCGCGAGTCCGCCGCTTTCGAAGCCGACACCGCTCAACAAAGTGTTGGCCTCGACGACATGATTGAGCGCATCGTTCACTTCGCGTCGCCTGACGGCGGCCGCCGCTGCCACGCCGTGCTCGAACAGCGTCTTGGCGCACAACTCGCCGAGCGCGGCGGCGGCCAGGGTCGGACGCGCGGCCAGCAAATTGCGTGCGTGGGGATTATCAAAACAGGTGCGTGCTTCGTACCAGGTCGCCATCGCATCGCCCATGCCCGCCACCAGATAACGTACGGGTGCTTCAGCGACGATGCGCGTATCGACCACCACCAGCGCCGGATTGGCGGGAAAGAACTCCAGGGATTCCGTCACGCCTGCCGCTGTATAGATGACCGACACGGCGGAACACGGTGCGTCATTGGAGGCCAGTGACGGGCAGCTCACCATCGCCACACCGAGACGGTAGGCGATGCATTTGCCGGCATCGATGCACTTGCCGCCACCGACCGCGATCAGGCAATCCACGTTCGCGCCGGCGGCCTCAATGGCCGCGACCGCGCTGGCGATCTCGTCGTGGCAACATTCGCCACCGAAAGTGACGAACCTGCAGCTGATGCCGGCGGCGCGGAGTCCGCGCTCGATGCGATCACCGTCGCGTCGGCGACCTGCCGCGCTGATCAGAACGGCGGCGTGGCGAGCGCGTAGGACAGAAAGATAACGGCCGAGGCAGGCCAGCACGCCATCGCCCTGGATGTAGCGCGAGGGCGCGGCCAGCACCTGCGGCGGCACGCCATCGGTGGTGCCGAACACAGACTCAGGCAGGAAGGGTGGGGAGTGATTGTGCACCGTCTATCGCCTTGCTCGGCCAAGCTCATGTGGGTCCGAATGAATTCGGACCCACAATGCTCACGGCACGTCGATAAGGTCGCCGGGCGGCCCTTCGTGATGGGGATGCGGCGCGTGGGCCGGCTGCAGCGGCGGGCCGCCGACCGGCACGGCGCGGGTCAGAAACTCGATCACCGCATTGCCGAAGATGTCGTTGCGATCACCCGCCACCATATGGCCGGCATCGGTAATGTTGACGTACTCGCTGTGGGTGCACAGGGTCAGGAAATTCTGCGCGCCGTCTTCCGACAGCACATCGGACAGACCACCGCGTACCAATAGCGTCGGCAGTTTCAGCGCACGGGCGCAGGCCGACAGGCGTTCGAAGCGCTTGTCCATTTCGCGCCGCAATTGCATGAAGCGCGGGTCCCAGTGCCAGCGGAATTTGCCATTCGGCGCGCGGCGCAGATTCTTAGCCAGACCGGCCAGATCCTTAGGCGGTTGGCGATGGGGCTGATAGGCGCCGATGGCGGCGGCGACTTCTTCCAGCGTGTCGAAGCCCTCGGGCTTATAGTTCATGAAAGCGCCGATTTTCTGCACACCTTCTTGTTCGATCTGCGGCGCGATGTCGACCAGTACCAGGCCCGTCGCATCGACGTGATCCTCGCCGATCGCGACCAGGCTGGTGCCGCCGCCCATCGAGGCACCGACCAGCACCGGGCGTTTGCCGCCGAGCGCTTTGATCACGCAGCACAGATCTTCGACCATGATGTCCTGCCCATAGACGCCGTCCGGCGCCCAGTCGGAATCGCCGTGGCCACGCGCATCGAAGGCCACCGCCTGGTAACCCGCAGCGCCCAGCGCTTCGCCGGCGCTCTTCCACGCGTGGCGGGTCTGACCACCGCCGTGCTGCAGCAGGATCAAGGGGCCATTGTGCGGTCCCCAGCTGTCACCGGCCAAGGTCACACCGCCGACGCCGGGCCAGCGATGCATGGGATCCGGCGTACCGGGTAAACGTTCTCCTGCGCTCATGATTTGAGACGGACTTCCGTAGGGGGGATGGCTTCATTGTCGGTGCTGGCCGGGATTCGTCAAGTACGCTTTTGCGTAGTGACCATAGGCGCGGGGTAGCGGCTTGGGCCGCCGCGCGATGGGCCGTGCTAACCTCTCGTGCACTGCGCCGCAGCCCCCACGGCGCCCATCCACTCAAGGAGCAAGCGTGTGATCGTCGAACAGATCTGGACCGGCAATGCTTATCGCAATTTCAATTACCTCATCGCCTGCGGTGAAACGGGCGAGGCGCTAGCCGTCGACCCGCTCGATCACGAAAAATGTCTGGCGGTGGCGAAGGCGCGCGGTTGGCGCATCACCCAGATCCTGAACACCCACGAGCATCACGATCACATTGGTGGCAATGCGGCGGTGGTGGCGGCGACCGGTGCCAAGGTGCTAGCCCACGCCAACGCTCGCGACAGCATCGCGGGACTCGATCGGGGCTTGCATGCGGGGGACGTGATCAAAGTCGGCAGGACGGTGGAACTGGAAGCGCTCGATACGCCCGGGCACACCATGGCCCATATCTGTCTGCGCTCACACACCGACACCCCGGCGCTGTTCTGCGGCGACACCTTGTTCAATGCTGGCGCTGGCAACTGCCACCATGGCGGTCACCCTGCCGAGCTCTACGACACCTTCGTCCGCCAGCTCGCCAAGCTGCCCGACACCACGCGGGTCTATCCGGGCCACGATTACATCGCCAACAATCTCGCTTTCACCCTCGACCGCGAACCAGACAATGCGCACGCGGCAGCGCTGTTGAACACGGTCAAGGCGCAGGACCCGAATGCGCCGCTGGTCTCGACACTGGCCCTCGAAAAAGACATCAACACCTTCTTTCGGCTGCGCAGCCCGAGCGTGATCGCGCGCCTGCGTGAAGCTTTTCCCGATCTGCCCGCCGCGGTCGATGCGCAGACGGTGTTCGTGAAATTGAGGGAATTGCGTAATTCGTGGTAGCGCGGGCTGGCGCTCGCCGCGAGGGGATTAAGCCGCCGCCAGCACCCAGCCGATAGCGCCGAAATACAATAGCACCGCCGCCAGCATGCGCTGGCGCAGGCGGCTGCCGAGACGGTCCAGCTCAGCGTCACCTAAGGCCTGCCAGGCATTCGACATCTCAAATCGCAGCTGCAGCAGCCAGGCCACCGGGTCCAAGGCCGAGTGGCGGCGGCGATCGGCGTGGGCGCCGTAGATGCGCTGATAGACCCGGGCATGGCGGCGGCGCAGATGGGCGCGGAAGTCGCGTTTGGCGACATGACCCAAGCTCACCAGGCAAGCCCAAGGCATGAACAGCAGGATCAGACTCGAAGTGGCTAGGGCCATGGACAAAGTGCTTCGCGATCTCGATTTGGTCACGCCGAGGGCGGCATGGGGACCATGCTAGGACGCCCGTCAGGCGCACGCCAGCGGCCAAATGTTAAACATAGTCGGGTCGCTCAGAGCGGCTGAGCGCTAGTCAAAAGCCCGCCACGCTGGGGCGAGCGCTCAGGGGTTTTCGTGACTATTGTGGCGAAGCGCCTATAATTCGCCGCCTCCCTCGGCTTGACCGCCGTCGCATGCAGCTTAAGGTACCCCCCTGTGTCCTCGAATCCTCCGTCTGACGAATCCACTGAATCCACCCCCACTACATTTGCCGATCTTGGACTGTCCGCGCCGGTGCTGGCGGCCCTGTCCGATGTCGGTTATGAAACGCCGACGGCCATCCAGGCCGCCACCATTCCGCATTTTATGGCTGGCCGCGATCTGATCGGCCAGGCCCAGACCGGTACCGGCAAGACCGCTGCGTTCGCGCTGCCGCTCTTGACGCGCATCGATCTGCAACGCGCGGTACCGCAGGTGCTGGTGCTGGCGCCAACCCGCGAACTGGCGATCCAGGTGGCTGAAGCATTTCATTCCTATGCCCGCCATCTGCCGGGCTTCCATGTGCTGCCGATCTACGGCGGCCAGGATTACGGCGTGCAGCTGCGCGGTTTACGCCGCGGCGTGCACGTGGTGGTCGGCACACCCGGCCGCGTGATGGATCACATGCGTCGCGGCACCCTTGATCTGCGCGCGCTGTCCTGCCTAGTGCTGGACGAAGGCGACGAAATGCTGCGCATGGGTTTCATCGACGATGTCGAATGGGTGTTGGAACAGACGCCGCCCGAACGCCAGGTGGCCTTGTTTTCGGCGACCATGCCGCCGCCGATCCGCAAGATTGCGGAACGCTATATGCGCGAGCCGAAGGAGATCAGCATCCGGCTCAGCACCACCACCGCTGCGACCATCCGTCAGCGCTACTGGGTGGTGAGCGGCTTGCACAAGCTCGACGCCTTGACCCGCATCCTTGAGACTGAAAATTACGAAGGCGTGTTGATCTTCGTGCGCACCAAGCTCGCCACCGTTGAACTCGCTGAGCGCCTCGATGCGCGCGGCTATTCCTGCGCAGCGCTCAGTGGCGATGTCGCGCAGAAGCTGCGCGAGAAGACCATCGAGCAGTTGAAAGATGGCAAGCTCGACATCCTGGTCGCGACCGACGTCGCGGCGCGCGGTCTGGATGTTGAACGTATCAGCCACGTGATCAATTTCGACATCCCCAACGATTCCGAAGTGTATGTGCACCGTATCGGCCGCACCGGCCGTGCCGGACGGCATGGCGACGCCATCCTGTTCGTCGCGCCGCGCGAACAGCACATGTTGCGCGTGATCGAACGCGCCACGCGCCAGCCCATTGAGCGCATGGACCTGCCCAGTACCGAAATGGTCAACGACAAACGCATCGGGCGTTTTATGCAGACCATCACCGATACCTTGGCGACGGCCGATCTGGAAATCTTCGCTCAGCTGGTCGAGCGTTATCAGCGCGAACACGATGTTGATCCGGCCGCCATCGCCGCTGCGCTGGCGCACATGGTGCAAGGTGGTCAGCCGTTGTTGCTCGACCCACAGCAGCGTGGTGAGCGCCATGAGCGCGGCGCGCGCGACGGTCATCGCGAAGATTCCCGCCCACCGCGTCGCGAAGGCGGCCGCTGGGAGAAACGTGAAGAGCCGCGCAGCGATCGCGGCTACGAACGCCGCCCGCCGCCCCGCGATCAGGAAGCGCGCCCAGTGCGGACAGACAACGATGGACCGCGTCGCTTCGACGAGCAGCGTCCGCGTTTTGGCGCCGAACGTCCGCCGCGTCGTGACGGCGAACGTCCGCCTTTCGGCGGCGATGCGCGTCCGCCGCCGCGTCGCGATGAGGCCGGTCCACCGCGCTATGCCGATACGCGCCCGCCGCGTCGCGATGAGGCTGGTCCGCCACGCCATGCCGATGACCGTCCACCGCGCTTTACCAGCGATCGCCAGGATGGCGAACGTCCGCCCCGTTTCCGGCCCGCTGAAGGCGCACCGCGTGGCGACGGTGAGCGTCCGCCGCGCTTTGGCGCAGAGCGCGGCACTAGCGAAGGTGAGCGGCGCCCGTTCGAGGGCGATGCGCGGCCGCCCCGCGCCGCGGGCGACGAAGGCCGTTCACGCCTGGGTGTGCGTACACCGCCACCGGCCGGCATGGAAGGCTTCCGTCTCGAAGTTGGCCACAGTCATGGTGTGCAGCCCGGCAATATCGTCGGTGCGATTGCCAACGAGGCCGGCATCGACGCGCGGGATATCGGTCGTATTCAAATCCACGACGACTATGCCACGGTTGATCTGCCGACCGGCATGCCGAACGAGATGCTTGCTCATCTCAAGCACGTGTGGGTGTCGGGACAACAACTGCAGATCAGTCGTCTCGGCGATCCGACTGCGCCGCGCCGTACCGATCGCGTGCGCGACAAGAACCACAAGAAAGACCGCCATCGCGATCGCAAAAACAAGGGTGCGCCCAAATCGCCCGACCGCCGGCCCTAAGCTGGCGGTGTTGCGGTTCTGCTGCCGATCAGTGCGCCATCAGCATCGGCACATTCAAGTGCGCCAGCAGATAGCGGGTGACACCGCCCAGTACTAGTTCGCGGAAACGCGAATGGCCGTAGGCGCCCATCACCACCAGATCGGCGCTGATAGCTGTCGCCTGGGCGTGCAGTGCCGGGCCTATCGCCTGGCCGTCGTCTTGACCGACATAGGCCTCGGCCGCGATGCCGTGGCGGGCGAGGTGTAGACAGAGATCGGCACCGGGAATCGCGCCGTGTTGGCCGTAGCCTAGCTGCGGATTGATGACCGCCACCTGCACGACTTCGGCGCGCATGAGCAAGGGCAAAGCATCATGCACGGCGCGTACCGCTTCGCGGCTGCCATTCCACGCCACCAGTACGCGTTGACCCAGGGTGGCGACCTCGGCATGGCGGGGCACCACCAACACTGGGCGTCCCGATTCGAGCGCGACGTGCTTGCTTGCCGCGCCGTCGAACCAGCCCAAGGCCCCGTCTTCACTGTGACCGATGACGAGCACATCGGCATAACGTGCATTGACGTTTAGCGCGGTCACAGTATCGGCGTGGGAGACCCGCCACTCGGCACTCACGCCGGCCTGGCTAGTGGCGAGATTGAACTGTTGTTCTAGCGCCTCGCGGCCTTGCCTGGCTGACGCTTCCAGGGCGTCGATCACCGTCGCGGGCATCGGGATTTCCGGAAAGGCCGACATCGGCAGCGGCGGCTCGACATACAGTCCAGCGACATGGGCGCCATGCAACAAGGCCAGGTCCAGGGCTAGCTTCAACCGCATCGCGCAATCCGGGCCGTCGGCAATCTGCACGACGATATCCTTGTAACTCATAGCACGCACCTCGACTGACGATGGGTAAGGTATGGTCGCGCGACGGCCGCCGGCGGGTACTGATCCCGATCAGGCGCCGGCCGGAGATTGGCGCGGGCGCGAGGTGAGGGCGCGGCGTTCAACGCAGTAGTTGAACTACGGCGCGGCCCGGCGTGGTGACCTGATCATTCTGATCACGGATCTCCAATTCGAGCGTGACCTCGCGCTGCGCGCCGTTGAGCGCCACGATGCGGCCGCCGGCGGTGAGGCGGTCACCGAGATAGGAGGCGCGGCGATTCGTATATTCGAATTCGAGCAAGTTGCCGTCCGCGGCTAACCATGCCGCCACCACCTGGGTCAGCCAGTCGCCCTGCAGCGGGCCATCGATGACCACCCCCGGATGCTTTTCAATCGCAGTGCTATAGCGCTCGTCGTAATGAATGCGGTGGGGATTCCAGATCGCAGCGTTGTAGAGAAACAGCGAGACATTGCTCGCTTCATAAGTGCGACTGGGCAAAATGTTGCCGAGCGCCAAGGTGTCGAAGTGGGGCATGGTTCAGCGATTGATGCGGGTCTGGGTTTCGTGCATGACGAGTTGGCCGTTAGTGTCGGTCACGTCGATATCATAGACCACGAAGATCAACGGCCCGCTCGCGCCCTGCTTCTCGTAGATGTCGCTCAGCGTGCGTTTGAGATGGACGACATCGCCAGGCACCAGCGCGCGGTGGTAACGCTGTTTGACGCCGCCCGCCATGACGCGTTTGAGCGGCAGCGGCGGTAACAGAGCATCGGCTCGCAGGCCATCGGGTCCTAACTGGTCGAGTCCTGCCAAGGGCCGGTCGGCGCCGAACAGGAACATCGGCGGGGCCTCGTCACCGCGCAGATAACGGGCCTGCTGCTGCTCGGTCGCGATGGCATATTTGATGATGTCACGGCGCGTGATCTCAATGCGCTGCGGCGCATCGGAGCGGCCGATCCAGGCGCGAATGTCGTCGTTCAAGAGAGAGGCCATCATTGCGTCGCTGCCAGTTTGAAGGCTGGCAGCGTCAACGTCGCCGTCACATCTTCGTAGACCAGTTGCAGCGGTAGACCAAGCGCGAGGGCGACGCCATTCGCGTCGCGCAGCGGCGCCTGCATGCGCACGCCTTCGTTTAGGTCCACTGTCACCGTCACGAATGGGCTCTCCCGTTTGAAGGCGAAGTGAAAGGCATGGTGGTTGACCGTCCAGCTGTGGATGCGGCCGCGGCCGGTGGCTTCGAT
>JANLSI010000327.1:0-9480 GCA_031362345.1 Pseudomonadota bacterium | reverse complement strand
CGCCGCCCGAGGGTGAATTCGGAAAGGTAGCGCTTGTCCGCGTCGAGCAGGAACTGACAAACCTTGGTCGCTTCACCAAAGCAGACTGGCAACAAGCCGCTGGCCAACACGTCGAGATTGCCGGTATGTCCCGCCTTGGCGGCGCTGAACACCCGTTTGGCCATCTGCAGCGCGGCATTCGAGCTGATGCCGATGGGCTTATCGAGCAACAGAATGCCGTTGACCGGGCGACCGCGGCGTTTGCGCGGACGGGAATTGCTTGAAGGCGCCAAAAGCTTACTCGCCACGCGTCGGCTCTGAGCCGCGCAGCATTTGATTGATGCGATCGCCGCGCGCGATCGAATCATCGAGCGTGAAACTCAACACCGGGACATTACGCGTGCGTAAGGTTTGTCCGAGCACGGCTTGCAAGGCCGCAGCCTGGCCCCGCACAGCCGCCAGAAATTCAGCCTGCTGTGCGTCATCGCCATACACGCTCAGATGTACCGTGCCGTAACGCAGATCGCTAGACACTTCGACCTCCGTGATGGTCACCAAGGCCACACCCCGCGCGCGCGCGAGCGCACTGATCGGCTCAGCCAGCGCCTTACGCACGGTCGAAACCGCGCGATCGGTGCGGCTGAAGTCACGGGTGGCCACGCTGCGCACTCAGATCGTGCGTGCCACGATGGTACGTTCAAAGACTTCTATCTGATCACCCGCTATGACATCGTTATAGTTCTTCACGCCGATACCGCATTCGGTACCGGAGCGCACTTCATTGACGTCGTCTTTGAAACGGCGCAGCGATTCGAGCTGGCCTTCGTAGATCACCACGCTGTCGCGCAAGACACGAATCGGACTGCTTTTGCGCACCACGCCTTCGGTGACCAGGCAGCCTGCGATGGTGCCCATGGACGAAGAACGGAAGGCGTCCCTGACCTGTGCGATGCCGATGATCGATTCGCGAATTTCGGGTGACAACAGGCCATTGATGGCGGCTTTAACGTCGTCGATGACATCGTAGATCACGCTGTAATAGCGCAGATCGACACCCTCTGCCTCGACCAGCTTACGCGCCGAGGCATCGGCCCGCACGTTGAAACCGATCATGGTGGCACGGGCGGCCAAGGCCAAGTTGACATCGGATTCGTTGATACCGCCAACACCAGCCGCGATCAGATCGACGCGAACATCGGCGCTACTCATGCGGGTAATGGCTTCCGACAAGGCTTCCGCCGAGCCCTGCACATCGGCCTTCAGCAGTATGCGCACCGAGGCCTGCTCGCCGTCTTTCATCTGCGCGAACATGTTCTCGAGCTTGCCAGCCTGCTGGCGGACGAGCTTGGTCTCGCGATCCTTGTCGACACGATAGGAGGCGATTTCGCGCGCTTTGCGCTCGTCCTCCACCACCATGGCCTCGTCCCCGGCATTCGGCGTGCTCGACAGACCAAGCACTTCAATGGGTTCGCTCGGGCCGGCTTCCAGTAGCTGTTCGCCGCGCGCATTGACCATGGCGCGCACGCGACCATACTCGGCGCCGGTCAAGAGCACGTCACCGCGCTTCAAACGACCGCTCTGCACTAGCACCGTCGCAACTGGGCCCCGCCCCTTGTCGAGTCGCGATTCGATAACCGTGCCTTTGGCCGGACCATCGGGCGAGGCCGTCAGCTCCAGTACTTCGGCCTGCAGCGAAATCGCTTCGAGCAGACTATCGATGCCAAGGCCGGTCTTGGCCGAGACCGCAATGAACTGCGTGTCGCCACCCCAATCTTCCGGTACGACCTGGCGGCCAGCCAGTTCCTGCTTGATGCGATCGGCATCGGCCTCCGGTTTGTCCATCTTGTTCATCGCCACGATCATCGGCACGCCGCTGGCTTTGGCATGCTTGATCGCCTCTTCGGTCTGGGGCATCACGCCGTCGTCGGCGGCCACCACCAGAATGACGATGTCGGTAACACGCGCGCCACGCGCCCGCATGGCCGTAAAGGCCTCGTGGCCCGGTGTGTCGAGAAAGGTGATAGGGCCGTGGGCGGTATCGACGCGATAAGCACCGATATGCTGGGTGATACCGCCCGCCTCACCGGCCGCCACCCGCGTATCGCGGATGAAATCGAGCAGCGAGGTCTTGCCGTGGTCGACGTGGCCCATGATGGTCACGACCGGCGCACGCGGCGCCTGGTTGCCGTCATCCTGCTTGGCGGTCTCACGCAGCACCTGTTCGAGGGCACTACCGTGCACAAGTTTGGACTGATGGCCCATATCATCCACCACGATCGCGGCGGTTTCCTGGTCGATCAGCTGATTGATGGTGACCATGGTGCCAAGCTTCATCATGGCCTTGATCACTTCGGCAGCCTTCACCGACATCCGCTGCGCCAATTCGGCGACGGTCAGACTTTCAGGAATGAGTACTTCGCGCACTACCGGCGCTGTCGGACGTTCGAAACCGTGCTTGGCTCCGCCCGCTGACGGCACCAGGCGGCGGGTGGTCGGCTTCTTGCGACGGCGTCCCGACTTGTCCGTCGCGACATGCAGTTCCTTGCGGCCACCGTCGCGGCTCGTATCGCGCTCGTCACGCTCGCGACCCTTGCCCTTGACTGCCGCTTTCTTCTTGTCGACCAGACCGCTGGGCGCGGCAGGCGCCGCAGCAGCGTTAGTCGACGGCCGAAACACTGGCGTCTCGGCACGGGGCGCGGTTGCCGCTGGGCGGGCGCTCGGCGTCGTACCCGCACGGGCATGGGCTTCGGCGTCGAGCCGCGCGCGATCGGCAGCGAGGCGCTCTTCTTCCTGACGCACGCGGACCGCTTCGGCCTCGGCCTGTTCTTGTTCGACGCGGGCACGCTCCGCCGCGAGGCGCTCGTCTTCGACCCGCTGCACGGCCTCCTCTTCGGCGCGCACGCGATCGCGCTCCTCGGTCTCCTTCTCGATGCGCGCCGATTCGTCTTCGAAGATCACGCTACGTTTGACATAGGTCTTTTTCTTACGCACCTCGACGCTGACAGTCTTGGCGGTAGCCGGCTTGGTCGCCGGGCCGGTGCCAGGACGAGGACGCGCACGGCCACGGTCGGCAGACACCTTGAGCTCGGTGACCGTCTTGCGCTTGAGCGTGATCTTGGCGGGCTCCTGCGATGCATCCTGCTTGCCATGCATCTTGCGCAGGAAGGACAGAAGCTGGGTCTTTTCGTCGTCCGAAATCATATCGCCAGCGCTCTTGGCTGACAGACCGGCCTCTGCGAGCTGCTGCTGCAGACGCTCGACCGAGATGCCGACCACTCCGGCGAACTGCTGTATCGTCACTTCAGCCATCGGCGCGCTCCTCGATCTGATTATTCTGCCCGGCGTCGGCGAACCACGGTTCGCGCGCCTTCATGATGAGCGCTGCGGCGCGCTTTTCGTCCAGGTCGCCGATTTCAAGAAGTTCATCCACCGACTGCTCGGCGAGCTCGTCCATGGTCTTGATGCCCGCCGCCGCGAGGCGGAAAGCGAGCTCTTCGTCCATGCCTTCCATGGCCAGTAGATCGTCAGCAGGACGCTCGTCGCCCAGGCGTTCCTCGTTGGCGATGGCGCGTGTCAGCAAAACGTCCTTGGCCCGCTGACGCAATTCCTGTACGAGGTTTTCGTCGAACTCATCGACATCGAGCATTTCCTGCTCCGGCACATAGGCCACTTCTTCGATGGAAGTGAAACCTTCCTGCACCAGGATGGCGGCCACCTCCTCATCGACGTCCAATAGTTCCATGAACATCTGCTGGTTCTTGTGGACCTCGGCCTCGTTCTTCTGCTCGGCCTGCGATTCGGTCATGACGTTCAATTCCCAGCCAGTCAGATGACTGGCCAGACGCACGTTCTGGCCGTTACGGCCAATCGCCTGCGAGAGTTGCTCCTCGACCACGGCGACGTCCATCGCACGGGTATCTTCATCGACCAGGATCGAAACCACTTCCGCAGGCGACATCGCATTGATGACAAACTGCGCAGGATTGTCGTCCCACAGGATAATGTCGACGCGTTCGCCGCCTAATTCGTTGGACACCGCCTGCACGCGCGAACCGCGCATACCGACGCACGCACCGATCGGGTCAATACGCTGGTCACGGCTGCGTACCGCAATTTTGGCACGCAGGCCGGGATCACGCGCCGCGTGCAGCACCTCGATCACGCCTTCGCCGATTTCCGGCACTTCGAGCTTGAACAACTCGATCAAAAGTTCTTTGGCGGTACGGCTGACGAATAGCTGGGGACCGCGCTTCTCGGCACGCACATCGAACAGATAACCACGAATACGATCGCCGGAACGCACCATCTCGCGCGGGATGAGGTGCTCCTTGGTAATCACGGCTTCAGCGTTGCCACCGAGATCGATGTAGACACTGCCGCGATCGACGCGCTTAACGATGCCCATGACCAATTCACCGACACGATCCTTATAAGCCTCGACCACCTGCGCGCGTTCGGCTTCGCGCACTTTCTGCACGATGACCTGCTTGGCGGTCTGCGCCGCGATACGGCCGAACTCGGCGGCCTCCAGCGGTTCTTCGATGAAATCGCAGCCGTTCAAGGCGGGGTTCTGCGCCTGCGCATCAGTCAGCCAGATCTGACGTTCCGGATAGGGCAGCTCGCCCTCGACAATCTTCTGCTCGGCGCTAAGTGCCTCGGCGTAAGCTTCGTCCTGGGTATCGAGCGCAGGCCGCTGCGCGGGATCGATCACTTGCCAGCGGCGGAAGGCCTGATAGTCGCCCGTAGCGCGGTCAATGGCGACCCGGCAATCCACATCGGTATCGAAGCGCTTCTTGGTGGCGCTACCGAGTGCCGCCTCAAGCGCATCAAAGATAATTTCTTTGCTCACGCCCTTCTCATTAGAGACGACATCAACGACCGTTAGAATTTCTTTGTTCATCAGTTATATACCTAACCTGACTCAGTCCGCCGCGACGTTACGCTGGCGATTCATTTCAGCCGTCCAATCCGGCACCAGCCGCGAGCGATCAACTTCGCGGAACGGTATTTCCAGCGTCTCGCCCTCGACTTCCAATTGCAGTGACTCATCCCTCACCGCGCGTAGAAAACCTGTCACGCGTCGACGACCACCGACCAAGGCACGCAAGCGCAGAGCTACCTGTGCGCCGATAAAGCGACGGTGCTGTTCGAGGGTGAACAACGGTCGGTCGAGTCCCGGTGAAGAGACTTCCAGCGTGTATTCGCCGCGCACCAGCTGTTCAGCATCGAGCATGTCGCTGACCTGCCGGCTGACCCGCTCGCAGTCTTCGACCGTGATGCCGTCCGCGTGATCGATATACAGGCGTAGCAGCTGCGCGGCAGCACTGCGGCTGCGTTCAATGCCGAGCAGTTCGTAGCCCAACCCCGCTACGGTCGGTTCAATCTGCGTTTCTAAGCGGTCCGTCAAGCCATTTTTCTCCAGCCCAAAATAAAAAGCCCCGAATACCCGGGGCCTTTTAGGTTGGTAGCGGGGGCAGGATTCGAACCTGCGACCTTCGGGTTATGAGCCCGACGAGCTGCCAGACTGCTCCACCCCGCAATTGAGCTAGCGGATGATAGAGAGGCATCGAAGAATGTTCAAGAGCTAATTGGCACGCAAACCCATTTAATTGGACGGCAAGGCTCTGGCTGCTGCCCCGCAGCGGCGTATGCGTGGCATCGGTCGCGCGCGCCATAGCGGGATTGCACTCGCAAGGCCGGCATCAAGAATAGTACGACGCCGTAGTACCCCGCATTCGCCGTCGCGTTTGCGCATGCCACGCGGAAGCGCACGGCGACCTACTGCGTTTTGCATACGCCTATCGAATCGTGGGCGCACACCCGTCCGTCAACCCAAATGGCATTGCCAAGCCGCGCCGCATTCAATTCGGCGCCGGCCAGCGATGCACCGCTTAAATCGGCGTAGCTCAGATCTGCGCCGGTGAGGCGGGCGTGATTGAACACCGCGTTACGCAGACTTGCGCCCACCAATCGCACCTGGCGCGCATCGGCAAGCGTGAA
The DNA here is from genome assembly GCA_031362345.1 of Pseudomonadota bacterium. Classification (GTDB taxonomy): domain Bacteria; phylum Pseudomonadota; class Gammaproteobacteria; genus JADJYF01. Next base: position 3,501 of record JANLSI010000327.1, on the reverse strand, counting down.
ATCGGTGGCAGAGAGGTCGGCATAGGCGAAGTCGGCGCCGCGCAGATTGGCGTTGGTGAGATTTGCTCCGCGCAGTTGCGCGTTACGTGCCGACATGCCGACCAGATTTTCCTGCGCGAGCTGCTGTTTCGGCTTGGCGCAGAAATCCCAGTTGACCTTGCTCGCCGCCGGCGCGCGACAATCCGGCGCCGCTGTCGCTGCCGGTAGCGACAGACGCATGGCAAGCGCGAGGCTCGCGCTCAAGGCCAGACCTATCACCAGCAGAGGAAGACGTACGGATGTGCGCGTTGGTGCACTCAGACTTGTCCATACTCGTTCAGAACGCGCGCGTCGGGCGACAATGCGGTGGTCCTCGGCGGCACGCCGATCACTGCCCTCGCGCAGCTCAGTCGTCATGTCACCCGTCGCGGCCCGGCGCTGAACGCGACGTTCATCGCTTGCGCCGCCGGCCACAGCATGGCGCGCCGACAAGCACGGCAAGACATCTGCCGGCGCCAGCCAGCTGTCCTGATCGCGACTCAAGCGGTCTGCGGCGTGGATACGTCCTAAGCCGACATTACGCGTGATGACTTGCCAGCGATACGGACCGTGAATCTCGTCGCCGCGCCGCACGTACCACAGTGCATTGGAAATTTCGCTCGGCGTTACGCCCATCGTTAGTCATTCCTGCGGCGGGATACGCCGCTCACGGTAAAGTTTCGTGGCGAGCTGCCGCTCCATCCGCCATGCAAATTCAGTTTCCGACCAATCTTGGGGCTGCGGTCGTCGCGCGCGCGGCGACCGCAGTACCGTGGTCAGTGAACGACATACTGCTTGCTGAAGTTGTCGGCAAAAGCATGGGGAACTTCACTCGTCTAACCATCGGCGACCGGATCGTGACGGCGCATACCGATGCACCCCTGGTGCTTGGTCAAAGGCTTGCCCTGCGCGTCACGTCGACCGGTACCACGACTGTGATGACGGTGCTGCCAGCCGCGCAAAGGGTGGAAGCTAGCACCGTCAGTCGTGGTCTCGCGCGCGTGCTACCGCAGCAGGCCAACCCCGCAGACACCGAGCAGTTGCTGAAAAGCTTCGATGTGCTCGTGCGGGAAACGCGCGCCGTCTCCAAAACGATCGGTCACGCTGCGGCTGCCAGTCTTACCCATGACATCGAACGCCTGCTCCAGGCGCTGCCCAAGCCCGCGCAACTGAGCAACCCACTACAATTGCGCAAGGCCGTCGAACAGGCCGTCGTGCCGACCGAATCGCGCCTCATGAGTGCCTTAGTGGACGGCTCCGCACCCGATGTAGCCAAGGATTTACGTGCCCACTTCACGCGCGTCGGCGCCGACCTCGCGGCGTTACCGACCACTGCCCGCAGCGCACTGGAGCAGGTCGTACAGCAGCTGCTGACCACGCGTCATGTACCCTCGACTCACGGACTAGCAGCCGCGCCGGATGCGGCCGCAGCCTTACCCGCCTCCGCGCCCGCCGAACATTCTGGCGGCGACCTCAAGGCGCTGGTCGACAGCGTGCTTGCCCGCCTCGAAGCCAATCAGTTACAGACCCTCGCCAATACGCCGAGCAATAATCTGCCGCTGCTTATCGACCTGCCGGTGGCACGCGACGGTCATACCGATTTATTGCATATGGAGGTCGACAGCGAAGAACGCCAAGCCGCCGGCGACACGCCGACGCGGACCAGTGTTACGCTCCATTTGCGCCTGGACGGCGGCCATGAATTCAGCGCGCGACTGCAACTGAGCGGTGAGACCTTGAGCGTGCGACTGGGAGCTAGCGATGAGACCTTCAACCACCAGATCACGCAGCGCGTTGGCGAGCTTGAGCTTGGCCTCAAGGAGGCTGGACTTGAGGTCAATCAAATCTTCATCGCGCCGCTCAGCGTGTCGTCGCGGCCGCGTATCGGTGCCCGCCAGCTGATCAACGAACGGGTCTGAGCGATGGTCCACGAACAAGCGGTCAATGTTGCGGTCGCGCTGCATTGGGACGGCCAGTGCGCACCGCGCGTGACCGCCAAGGGCCGCGGCGATATCGCCGAACGCATCATCGAACTTGCGCGCAAGCACAACGTACCCATCGATCACGAGCCGGCGCTCATCGAAGTACTGGCCGAAGTGGAACTCGGCATGCAGATCCCGGACAAGCTGTTCGTCGCGATCGCCCAGGTCATCGCCTTCGCCTATACCGTGCGCGGGCAACTTCCCGAGCACTTGTTGGGTAAGCGCCCCGAGTATGCCGCACGCGCCACCGCCAAGACCGACGCGTCACGCTGAATCCCGATTTGACCCCTGCTCTAGTGCATGAGACGTGCAGCAGTCGCGCGCGCCAGCTGCGCCGCGCCAACATCGCCGCGCGCCTGCTCGATGTCACCGATGAGTCGCCAGGCGGCGACGTTCTCGCGGCCGTCGGCGGCGGCCAACGACAGTGCGCGTTGCGCGACTTCGCGCGCCCGTTCCAAGTTTCCGCTTTGCAGATGGGTTTTGGCGAGTTGCTGCCAGACGCTCGATTTCGCCGGAGCTAGCTTGACCGCGCGTTCAAGTGCGGCCTGCGCCTGATCCCAATCGTGCTGTGCAGCGGCGGTGTTAGCTGCCGTTACTAAACTCTGCACGGCGGGACTCAGCGCAGGCACGGCGGGCATGACGTTGGGCGCTTTTGTTGCCTCGGTGTCAAGCGGCTCAGAAGTGAGGTCGTCGGGCAGCAGCGGCTCAGCGCCAAACGGCACACTCGACAAAGGCTGTTGCGGCGACTTGTCGGTCATGGCCAGTTGCGGCACAGGTACGGCATGCGCGCCCTGCGGCGCACTCGGTGTCGCCAGTGGACGGGTGACAAAGCGTGGCTGCTCCGGCAACGGCGTAGTCTTAGCCGCCGTCGGGCTCACGGCACGTGCGTTTGCAACGCGCGGATGCGCGCGATCCTCGATCGGTGCAGGTTCCTCCGGCACGCCGAACAGGCCGGCGCAACCACCGAGCGTGACCAGCAGCAGGGCCAGCGCTAGAACACGCATCACAACGAATATCGTCAATGCAGCAACTCCTCAATTCGATCGAACACACTGCCGCGCGAAGGTGTCGCGTCCGCTGCGGGCGTCGCTACCGGAGGCGCGCAATCGGCCGCGCGATTGACCGGGCTATCGACATGGATAGGCATCGCGACCCCGATCGGACACTGCGCGGGCAGTATCGTGCTCGAACGCAGGTCGACATTCTGCCAGCCCACTTCAGCCGGCAGCTGCAGTTCCAGCGGCGTGATGGCCGCGCCCTTCATGGCCGCTGCCCATAGCCGCATGGCGCCGCTGGCGCCCGTTAGCCCCGTCGGCTTGTTGTCGTCGCGCCCTAACCATGCGACCCCGAGCAGATTGCCGCCGAAGCCCGCGAACCAACTGTCGCGGCTATCATTCGACGTGCCGGTCTTACCTGCTAGAGGTGTAATGCCCGGCAACGCCGCTGCCAGTCCGCTGGCGGTGCCTTCGGCAACCACCCGCGTCAAAGCGTAGCGCATCAG
>JANLSI010000311.1:0-3784 GCA_031362345.1 Pseudomonadota bacterium | reverse complement strand
CCTTGACGGGTTCGCCGCCGAGCGAAGCGGTGGGGGTAATATTGTTGTAAGCCTCACCTATCATGCGCACGGCGAACATGCGCGCCAGCCAGCGTCGATCCAACGGCACCGCCGGCAGTACGATCTGCCAGCTCACCGCATCGGCAGCGAAATAAAGCGCGTAAACCAGCATCACCGCTGCCATGCCGCCGCAGCCGACCCGCGCCACTTGCCGCCAAAGTTCGTGAAGATCGGTTTTTAACAGCACCACAGCTAGTAGCGCGATGCCGACGAGCAGGAAGAGCAGTTTGGCGAATCTGAACATGGTTTCCCGCGTCATGGCTGCGGCGCAGGTCGTCGGCCGTGCACAGGCTGCGGACTATCGCACAGCCGCGCCACGCGGACCAAGCGGCACAGGGCTTGTTCTATGCGCGGGATGCCGCTCGATTCACGGTGCAGGCCTCGCTGCGGTTGCGGGCCGCGTGACAGCCAAGTAACCTTGCGCCGCATTGCCCTCGCCGTTCGTTTGCATCATGACCCGCATCGCCTCGACCGAATCCCTGCCCGTCGTGGGCTTGAGCGAGCGCCTGGCCGCGCTCGACCTGGTAGCGCTACGCAGCGAGTTCGAGGCCAATGAAGAGTTCATCGCCATCCCAGACTTCCTGCCTGGCGATGAACTGAGTCTGCTGCTCGCCGCCCTGCCGCTGCTTGAGTCGCGCGTACACCGCAATTTTATTCCTGGCCATAAGAAAGGCGGCAGTCTCTCGCGTTACGAATTGGATGCTCATGCGCCGGCGTTTGCAGCCTTCTATGGTAACGCCACGCTGCTGTCGTTTCTCGAAGGTTTGTGCGGCCGTGCGCTGATGCCTTGCCCGGCAGACGACCCCCATACTTACGCGCTTTACTATTACACCGAGGCCGGTGACCACATAGGCTTTCATTACGACACGTCCTACTACACGGGCGCGCGCTATACGGTACTGCTGGGTCTCATCGATCAGTCGAGTTGCCGTCTCGAATACGAATTGTTCCGCGACAACGACCAGCGCGCGACCGTGTCCGGCGCCATCGCTATCTCGCCTGGCACGCTAGTCGTATTCAACGGCGACAAGGTGTGGCATCGCGTTACGCCGGCGGGCCACGGCGAACGGCGCGTCGTACTGACCCTCGAATACGTCACCAGTCTTGGCATGCATCCTGTACGCCGCTTCGTGTCCAACATGAAGGACGCGATCGCCTACTTCGGCTTTCGCCAGGTGTTTTCCGGATCCAAGCGTCACTGAGCCGCGCGCTTGCACGCCATCATCCTCGCCGCCGGCGTTGGTCGGCGCCTGAATCACGCCAGTGGGCTACCGAAATGTCTGCTCGAATTCGGCGGACTGACGCTGCTTGAGCGACATTGCCGCAATCTCGCCGCGTGCGGTATCGACAGGCTGAGCCTCTGTCTCGGCTATGGGGCCGAGCAGATTGCGAGCGCATTGCTGAAAGTCTCGCGACCTGCGACGCTGCTGTATTACAACCCGCTTTATACTCTGGGTTCGACGCTCAGTTTATGGAGTGTGCGCCAAGCGCTCGCGGGTGGCGACGACGTGTTGGTAATGGATGCAGACGTGCTCTATCACCCGGCTATCCTGCGCCGGCTGGTGATGAGCCCGGCACGCAACTGCTTCCTCATGGACCGCGATTTCGCGCCCGGCGACGAGCCGGTCAAGATCTGCATGGCCGGCGATCGTATTGTGGAATTCCGCAAGCGTGTCGCCGCTGGCTTGCGCTACGACCGCATCGGTGAATCGGTCGGCTTTTTCAAATTCGATGCCGCTAGCGCACTGCGACTCGCGCGACTGATCGACGGCTATGTCGCCGATGGTCGTCGTGACCAACCGCACGAAGAGGCGCTGCGCGATCTGGCTTTGGCGGCCGAAGTAGACATCGGCGTCGAGGACATCACCGGCCTGCCGTGGCTTGAAATCGACTTTCCAGAAGACCTGGTGCGTGCCAACAATGAAGTGCTGCCTTTGATCCATGTCGCCTGATCTCGACCACCCGGCGCAACCGCGCAAAACTACCCAGTTGCGTCGTTTGCTCGCCAGCGACGAACTCGAATTCATCCTCGAAGCCCACAACGGCATCAGTGCACGCATCGTCGAGGAAGCAGGTTTCAAGGGCGTGTGGGCCAGTGGGCTGGCGCTAGCGGCGCAGTTCGGCGTACGCGATAACAACGAGGCGAGTTGGACCCAGGTGGTGGACATGGTCGAGTTCATGGCCGATGTCACCCGCATTCCGATCTTGCTCGACGGCGACACCGGCTACGGCAACTTCAATAATCTGCGCCGTCTGGTGCGCAAGCTCGAACAACGCGGCGTGGCCGGCGTATGTATCGAGGATAAGCTCTTCCCCAAGACCAATAGCTTCATCGACGGCGAACGTCAGGAGCTCGCTAACATCGACGAGTTCTGCGGCAAGATCGCTGCCGGCAAAGATTCCCAGAGCGACGACGACTTCTGCGTGGTGGCGCGCATCGAGGCCTATATCGCCGGTTGGGATACGCGCGAGGCGCTGCGTCGCGCGAGCGCCTACCACGCCGCCGGCGCCGACGCGATCTTGGTGCACAGTGCCTGGTCGACGCCCGATCAGATCCTTGAGTTCGCGCGTGAATGGGCCAACCGCGCACCGCTGGTAATCGTACCGACCAAGTACTACAGCACGCCGACCGCCGTGTTTCGCGAGGCGCGCGTGAGTCTCGCGATCTGGGCCAATCACCTGATCCGCAGCGCGGTCGACGCGATGCAGGAGACCGCGCGTCAGATCCACGCCGATCAGACCCTGGTCGCGGTTGAGGATCAGATAGCCAGCGTCAAGGAAATCTTCCGCTTGCAGGGCGCCGACGAACTCGCCCAGGCCGAACGTCGCTACGTCTACGAGACCCGCCGTGAATCGCGCGCTATTGTGCTCGCCGCCAGCCGCGGCGAAGGTCTCGACGACCTCACGCGCGACCGCCCTAAAGTCATGCTGCCGGTCAATGGCAAACCGCTGTTGAAACGCTTGGTCGAGCGCTGCCGCAAGCAGCATATCGACTCGGTGGTGGTGGTGGCGGGCTACAAGGCCGAGCATATCGATGTTGGCGGTATCGACATCGTACATAACCCACGCTACGCAACCACCGGCGAAGTGGCTTCGCTCAATTGCGCTCGCCATCTGTTCCGTGACGACCTGATAGTGATGTACGGCGACCTGATCTTCCGCAGCTATGTACTGCGTGGGCTCATGGAATCGGATCGCGAACTGACCGTGGTGGTCGACTCGCAATACGCCGCTGCCGCCAGCAGCGCTACGTCCGATCTCGCCTACTGCAGTGTCGGTGACGATCGTTCACTGTGGGGGCAAGACGTCTTGCTCGAACGCATCTCGGACCAGTGCGAGGCGTCGGGCGCGGCCGCCCATGGCCGTTGGATAGGCATGCTGCGTACGCGCGCGCGGGGACGTGAATGGCTGGAGCGTGCGCTGGATGAGTTGGCGGACGCGTCGAATTTTGATCGCTTGAGCGTGGGCGACCTGCTTAATCACATTGTCGCGCGTGGCCATCCGGTGCGCGTCATCTATATTCATGGACACTGGCTCGATGTCAATTCGCTACGGGATCTCGAACAGGCCGGCCGCTTCACCGCTGGCCAGCGCTGAGCGTTGACGGGCATGATTCACGCTCGCGATTACTTCGATGCGGCGCGCACCCGCGGCTTTCACAGTTACGCCGGCTTACCCTGTTCGTTCCTGACACCCATCATCAATTAAGTGATCGGCGCAGCGG
>JANLSI010000299.1:0-1812 GCA_031362345.1 Pseudomonadota bacterium | reverse complement strand
CTGGGCCAAGACCTATTTCGAATGGATGCGCAACATCGAGGACTGGTGTATCAGCCGTCAGCTGTGGTGGGGCCATCGTATCCCAGCCTGGTACGACGCGGCCGGCAATATTTATGTCGGTCACGACGAAGCCGATGCGCGCGCGCGCTGCGGCCTGGGGCCAGAGCTTGTGCTGCGCCAGGACGCCGATGTGCTCGACACCTGGTTCTCCTCGGCACTGTGGCCCTTTTCGACCCTCGGTTGGCCCGCTAAGACCCCCGAACTCGCGACGTTCTACCCCACCAGCGTGCTGGTCACCGGCTTCGATATCATCTTCTTCTGGGTCGCCCGCATGATCATGATGGGCATCAAGTTCATGGGCGACGTGCCGTTTCGCGAGGTCTACATCCACGGCCTGGTGCGCGACGCCGACGGCAACAAGATGTCGAAGTCCAAGGGCAATATCATCGACCCCATCGACCTCATCGATGGCGTCGACATCGAGACCTTGGTCGCCAAGCGCACCAGCGGCTTGATGCGCCCCGAAGACGCGCCGCGCATCGAGGCCGACACCCGTCGCCAGTATCCCCACGGCATTTCTGCCCACGGCACCGACGCATTGCGCTTCACTTTCGCGGTGATGGCTACCCACGGCCGCGACATTCGCTTCGACCTTGGCCGCATCGGTGGCTACCGCAATTTCTGCAACAAAATCTGGAATGCTGCGCGCTTTGTGCTGATGGTTTGCGAGCAACATCGCGGCGACACGCCAGCGGCCGCACGCGTGACCGGCACGCCGGAACGCTGGATCACGAGCCAGTTCCGCACCACCGTCGCTCGCGTGCGCGAGGGCTTCAGCGATTATCGCTTCGACCTCGGCGCGCAGGCCTTATACGACTTCATCTGGGACGAGTACTGCGACTGGTACATCGAGATGGCCAAGGTCACGCTCTATGATGAGAACGCCACGCAGGCTGAGAAAGACGGGGTGTGCGCGACGCTGATCGAGGTGCTCGATGGCGGGCTACGTGCCCTGCACCCCTTCATGCCCTTCATCACCGAGGAGATCTGGCTCAAGCTAGGCGCCATGACCGGTCATGAGGCCGCGACCATCATGACCCAGAGCTATCCGGCCACCGACGACTACCCAGCGGCGCCCGCCGACGAGACGGTATGCGCGTGGCTGAAGGAATTCGTGCTTGGAGTAAGGCGTATCCGCGCCGAATACGACATCGAGCCCTCGGCACGGCTGGCGGTCTTTACGCGCGAGGGTAGCAACGCCGAGCGCGAATGGCTGAGCGACCATCACCGCATCGTCGAGCAGCTGGCCCGCACTCAGCCCGTCGCGCCGGCGCCGGACGCGCCGGGTGATGTCGCCACCGCGCTGGCTGGCGGCATGACGGTGCTGGTGCCCTTGAGCGACCTTATCGACAAAGACGCCGAACTGGCGCGCGTGACCAAGGAATTGGAACGCCTAGAAGGCGAAATCACCCGCGCCGGAGCGAAGCTTGCGAATGCGTCTTTTGTGGAACGGGCACCGGCGGCGGTCGTGAGCAAAGAGCGGGATCGTCTGAAGGAAGCCAGTAGCGCGGCGGAAAAACTGCGCGCTCAGACGGTCAAGTTGCGCTAACACCCGCGTGTCAGCGCATGCCGAGCGAGGGGGTCAGCCGACGGCGAGTCGCAAAATGAGTTTGACCGCCAAGTACACCAGCAGCACGAGCACTATCGTCGCTATCAAGCTGACGACGATATACTGACCGGCCGTACCACGCGCAAAATCGTAGGCATGATTGCGCGAACTCTGTACACCAAGCAGCCCCGCCATGATGCTGC
>JANLSI010000289.1:0-5734 GCA_031362345.1 Pseudomonadota bacterium | reverse complement strand
AGAAGGTCGACCAGATCCTCGGAGCGCTGAAGTGAACGCGCTGACGCACGGCGGTCGCGTCTCCGGCGAAGCAGTCTGCTTCGAGACGCTGCAGTTCGCGAGCGACCCGTGGTCGCTGGACAACTACAGGAAGCTCGGCGGCTACCAGGCCTGGGAACGGATCCTGAAGGACCGGCCTAGCCCTGAGTCGATCGTCGACGAGGTCAAGGCCTCCGGTCTGCGCGGCCGCGGCGGCGCCGGCTTCCCGACCGGCCTCAAGTGGAGCTTCATGCCCAAGGGCGACATGCAGCGCTACCTGGTATGCAACTCCGATGAGAGCGAGCCTGGCACCTGCAAGGACCGCGACATCCTGCGCTTCAACCCCCATGCACTGGTCGAAGGCATGGCCATCGCCGCTTACGCGATGGGCGCGACCGTCGGCTATAACTACCTGCGCGGCGAGTTCATGGACGAGCCGGCTATCAATTTCCACAATGCGCTGAAAGACGCCTACGCCGCCGGCCTGCTCGGCAAGAACATCCAGGGTACGGGCATCGATTTCGATCTGCACGACTATCTTGGCGCCGGCGCCTATATCTGCGGTGAGGAAACCGCGCTGCTCGAGTCGCTGGAAGGCAAGAAAGGTCTGCCGCGCTTCAAGCCGCCATTCCCGGCCAGCTTCGGTCTATACGGCAAGCCAACCACCATCAACAATACCGAGACGCTGGCCTCGGTGCCGACCATTCTGCGCAATGGCTCGGTGTGGTTCGCGAGCCTCGGCAAGCCCAACAACGGCGGCACCAAGATTTTTTCCGTCAGTGGGCACATCAACAAGCCGGGCAATTTCGAGATTCCGATGGGCACGCCGTTCCGCACCCTGCTGGAACTTGCCGGTGGGATGCTGGAGGGTCGCCCGCTCAAGGCGGTCATTCCGGGCGGCTCCTCGGTGCCGGTGTTACCCGGCGCGGCGATGCTCGAACTCGACATGGACTACGACTCGATTTCTAAGGGCGGCTCGATGCTCGGTTCGGGCGCGGTCATCGTGATGAACAACAGCACCGACATGGTCAAGGTGCTGTGTCGGATTTCGCGCTTCTACTACGCCGAATCCTGCGGCCAGTGCACGCCCTGCCGCGAAGGCACCGGCTGGCTATATCGCATGCTCTCGCGCATCGTCGCAGGCAAGGGCGTCGCGACCGATCTGGACAAGCTCGATCTGGTCGCGAGCAAGATCGAAGGCCGTACCATCTGCGCCCTAGGCGACGCGGCGGCTATGCCGGTACGTAGCTTCATCAAACATTTCCGCCCGGAGTTCGAGTATTACATCGAACATGGGCACAGCATTCTCGCCGCGCGTGGCCATTCGGTCGCGGCCTGAGCAGCACGTGTAAACAGGCATGACTGACGAGCGCATCAAGATCGAAGTCGATGGCCAAGCCATCGCAGCGCGCAAGGGCGCGATGCTCATCGAGGCCACCGATGCCGCAGGTATTTACGTGCCGCGCTTCTGCTATCACAAACACCTGAGCGTGGCGGCTAATTGCCGCATGTGCCTGGTAGAAGTGGAGCGCGCGCCTAAGTGCATGCCGGCCTGCGCGACGCCAGTGATGGACGGCATGAAGGTCTATACGCGCTCGCCGAAGGCGGTTGCCGCCCAGCACGCGACCATGGAGTTCCTGCTGATTAATCATCCGCTCGATTGCCCGATCTGCGATCAGGGCGGCGAGTGCGAGTTGCAGGACCTGGCGATGGGCTATGGCGGTGACGTGTCGCAGTTTACTGAGCGCAAACGCGTGGTACGCGACAAAAACATCGGGCCGCTGGTGCAGACCGATATGACGCGCTGTATCCATTGCACGCGCTGCGTGCGCTTCGGCGAGGAAATCGCCGGCTTACGTGAACTCGGCGCCACGGGTCGCGGCGAGCACATGGAGATCGGTACCTACGTCGCCAAGACCATGACCTCGGAGCTGTCGGGCAATGTCATCGATCTGTGTCCGGTCGGTGCATTGACCAACAAGCCCTATCGCTATTCGGCGCGCGCCTGGGAATTGCAGCAGCGCGACGGCATTGCACCGCACGATGCACTGGGCGCGAATGTGCATTTCCACGTCAAGGGATCGACCGTCAAGCGCGTGGTGCCGAAAGAAAACGCCGCAGTCAATGCCACCTGGCTGTCGGATCGCGATCGTTACAGTTACCAAGGTATGAACCACGCGGCGCGCCTCAGCACACCGCGCATCAAGCGTGACGGGCGCTGGATCGAGTCCGACTGGGAGTCCGCCCTGGGTATAGTGGCAGAGCAGCTGCGCGCCATCGCGGCCGACGACGCTGACCAGCTCGCGGCGTTGGCTTCGCCGTGTTCGACTACCGAAGAGTTCTATCTATTGCAGCGCCTGATGCGCGGCCTCGGTTCGCATAACATCGATCACCGTTTGCGTCAGCGCGATTTCTCCGATCAGAGCGCCGAGCAACTCTATCCCGGCGTCGAGTCGCTGGCCGCCATCGAAAACGCCGATGCGGTCCTGTTGCTCGGCACTTATCCGCGTCACGAGAATCCCCTGCTGAACCTGTCCTTGCGCAAGGCCGCGCTGAAGGGTGCCGCCGTGATGCAGGTCGCGAGCCACGCGCAGGACTTCAATTACAGCCTTGCCGCCCAGTTGGCGGTCAAGCCGTCGCAGTTGCTCGGCGCCGCCGCCACTATCGCGGCGGGTGTTGCCAGTCGTCGCGGTATTGTGCTCGCCGCCCCGACCGACAAGCTCGTCGCGCAATTCGCGCTGAGCGACGACATGCTTGATCGCATGGCCGAACGCCTGGCCAAGGCCAGCCGAGCGCTGGTGTTGGTCGGCGCCGCGGTCAACGCCCATCCGCTGCGCAGCGCGCTGGTGCAAATTGCGGGCGCTTTGGCTCAGGCCAGTGGCGCGGTGTTCGGTGAAATCAGTGACGGACCTAATGGCGCTGGCGCATGGCTGGCCGGAGCGGTGCCGCATCGTGGTCCGGCCGGTCGCGTGCTTGAGCGTCCTGGACGCGATGTGCGCAGCATGATCGAACAGCCGCGCAAGGCCTATGTCCTGCTCGGGGTCGATCCGGCGCTTGATGGCGCTGACAGCCACGGCCTGTATGCCGCGCTGCAGGCTGCCGAGTTCGTCGTCGCCATGAACGCGTTCGAGAACCCGGCCCTGGAGGCGGTGGCGGACGTTATCTTGCCGAGCGCGCTGTATGGCGAGAACGAAGGGTCCTTCGTGAATGTCGCCGGCCGCTGGCAACGTTTCGCAGCCGCAGTGCGGCCGCGTGGTGAAGCGCGTGCGGCCTGGAAGATCCTGCGTGTGCTTGGCAACAAGCTTGCGCTGCCAGATTTCGATGCGGTGGTCTGCGACGACGTGACACGCGAGCTAGAAGCCCTGGTTGGCCAGGTCAAGCTCGCACCACGGCTCACGCCGACGCTGGAAACCAGTACCCTCAAATTCGACACGGCGTGTCTCGAACTGCTGGTCGAAGTGCCGATGTATGCCAGCGACGCACTGGTGCGCCACGCCGCTGCGCTACAGGAAATGCCGCAGGCCGGCGATGATTGCGTGCATTTGTCGACAGCGACTGCCGGCAGTCTGGGGCTGGCCGCGGGCCAGTATCTGCGCATCGAGCGCGATGGCCAGCACGCTAGCGCGCAACTCGCCATCGACGAGACCTTGCCGAGCGGCGTGTGTCTGGTGCACGCGGCGCGCCCGGCACTGGCCGCGATCGCGGTCAATGGTGCGGCGGTATCACTCACTGCGGTACGCGGTGAAGCGGCGGCATGATCAATCCGTTCGCACTGCTGGACCAACAACTGAGTGCGCTCGGATTCATTCCAGCGCCGCTGGTGGTAGTGACGGTCATCGTTGCCAAGATATTGGTCATCGTGCTGCCGCTCATGGCCAGCGTTGCCTATCTGACTCTCGCCGAGCGCAAGATCATCGGCTGGATTCAGGTCCGCAATGGCCCCAACCGAGTCGGCCCGTTGGGACTCCTGCAGCCGATTGCCGATGCCCTGAAATTACTGACCAAGGAAATGGTGGTGCCGAGGGGCGCCAGTCGCTTCCTGTTCCTGATTGCGCCGATTCTGGCGCTCGCGCCGGCGCGCGCCGCCTGGGCGGTGGTGCCCTTCGGCGCAGAGATCGTGCTGGCGAACATTAATGCCGGATTGCTCTACATCCTCGCGCTGACCTCGCTGGGTGTGTACGGCATCATCGTCGCGGGCTGGGCTTCCAACTCTAAATACGCCTTTCTCGGCGCAATGCGCTCGGCCGCCCAGATCGTGTCCTACGAAATCGCCATGGGCTTTGCTCTGGTCGGCGTACTGATCGCGGCCGGCAGCTTGAATCTCGGCAACATCGTCAACGCGCAACGGGGCGCCTTAGGGCCAGGCAGCTGGTTCTGGGTGCCGCTCTTCCCGCTGTTCGTGATTTATTTCATTGCGGGCGTGGCAGAAACCAACCGCGCGCCCTTCGACGTCTCGGAAGGCGAATCGGAAATCGTCGCCGGCTTTCACGTTGAATACGCCGGCATGGGTTTCGCGCTGTTCTTTCTCGCCGAATACGCCAACATGATCCTGGTCTCGGGTCTGGCATCGGTGCTGTTCCTGGGCGGCTGGCTCTCGCCGCTGCCGTGGTTGACTGCGGTGCCTGGTGTCGGCGCGTTCTTCATGGACGGCATCCATTGGTTCCTGGCCAAGACTGCTTTCTTCCTGTTCTTGTTTCTGTGGTTCCGCGCGACTTTCCCGCGTTATCGCTACGACCAGATCATGCGCCTCGGCTGGAAGATTTTCCTGCCGATCACGATGGTGTGGATAGTCGTGGTCGCGGCGATGGTGGTGTGGCACATGCCGCCGTGGTTCGCGGCCGGCGCGAGAGGTTGAACTCATGAGCGCAGTCGTCGATTACTTCAAAAGCCTGACGCTGTGGGAACTGCTCAAGGGCCTCAAGCTGACCGGCACTTATCTGTTCGATCGCAAGATCACTATCCAGTACCCCGAGGAAAAGACCCCGCAGTCGCCGCGCTTTCGCGGCCTGCATGCGCTGCGGCGTTATGCCAATGGCGAAGAGCGTTGTATCGCCTGCAAGCTCTGCGAAGCGGTGTGCCCGGCGGTGGCCATCACTATCGAGTCGGAACAGCGCGAGGACGGCACGCGCCGCACCACCAAATACGAAATCGATCTGACCAAGTGCATCTTCTGCGGCTTCTGCGAGGAATCGTGCCCAGTCGATTCCATCGTCGAAACCCGTCACTTCGAATACCACGGCGAGAAGCGTGGCGACTTGATCATGACCAAGGAAAAGTTGCTGGCGAATGCCGAGCGCTTCGAGGCCCAGATCGCCGCCGATCGCGCCACCGAGGCGCGCTACCGCTAGCGCCTCGCCACACTATAACGATCGATAACGGGAGGGGCACGACGTAGCGCAGAGGAGCGGGGCCAGCGGGTAGGCAGGACGATGGGTAATCATCGGCCGCGTATTCACGCCAAGTCACCGACAACCCCACAGCCGTCTAGCCACGATTGATGTTCGAGCAAATCATCTTCTATGCGTTCGCCGCAGTGCTTGTGCTCGCCGCGACCATGGTCATCACCGTACGTAACCCGGTGCATGCCGCCTTGTTCCTGGTGTTGTCCTTTTTTGCCAGTTCGGGTTTGTGGCTGCTGCTAGAGGCAGAGTTCCTTGCCATCGCCCTGGTGCTGGTCTACGTCGGCGCCGTGATGGTCTTGTTCCTGTTTGTGGTC
>JANLSI010000211.1:0-4861 GCA_031362345.1 Pseudomonadota bacterium | reverse complement strand
CCTCCATGATCAGTCCCTCGGGCATGACCTTGGCCGGCAAATATGGCTGCGGTGTGTTGTCCTTGGGCTCGATGTCGACCACCGGGCTGGCGGCATTGCCAACCCAGTGGAGCTTCGCTGAAGAATCGGCGCGCAAACATGGCAACACCGTTGACCGTCGCAACTGGCGCGTGGTGATGTCCTGGCACATCGCTGAAACCCGCGAAGAGGCACGCAAAGAAGCCAAACACGGCCTCATGCGCTGGCACAACGAATACATCGTCGATACGCTGCAACGACCGGGCGAGACCCACTACAAAACGCCCGACGCGGCGGTCGATCACGTGGCCTCGATGGGTATCGCTGGCGCGTCGATCATCGGCACACCGGACGATCTGGTGGCCGCCATTCGCAATCTGCTGCAAGTCACCGGTGGCTTTGGCACCGTGCTCGGCTTCGTTCACGACTGGGCCAACCCCATCAACACCGCCAAGAGTTGGGATCTGGTCGCGCGTTACGTGATCCCGGAAGTGAACGGCATGCTCGACGCCTACCGCGAGTCACAGCTGCACGTCATCAACAACCGCGATGCCTTCGAGCGCGCGGGCGAAGCGGTGATGCAGAAAATCATGCAGAACGAACGGGCGGCGGCGGCCTTGAACGAGCCGCAAGGTCAGTCGGCGATGTCTTCGCCCAATGCGCCGGACCTGGCCAAGTACCAGGCCAATAAGTCGGCCGGCTGACGGTCTATTACCTTCGCGCGCCGGTCCGTCCGTTATACGGCGCGACCGGCGCCCAGCCTATGCGCGAATTCTTCATCGACACGATACCTTCGCCGCTCGGCAAGGTACGTGTGGTGACCGATGACGAATGCCTGCGCGCGCTCGATTTCGCCGATTATGAACAACGCATGCAGACCCTGCTTACGCGGCATTACGGTGCGGTGTGTCTGGTCGAGAAACGCGATCCGATCGGCGCCAGCCGTGCCGTAGCGCGCTACTTCGCGGGCGAGCTTGAGGCCCTGAATGCCATCCCGACAGCCACCCAAGGCACCGATTTTCAACGCGCGGTGTGGCGCAGCCTGTGCGAGATTCCGGCCGGCACGACCATTAGTTACGGTGAGCTGGCGCGCCGCATCGGCAAGCCCGCCGCCTCACGCGCGGTGGGCCTCGCCAACGGCTCCAATCCGATCGCCATCGCCGTGCCCTGTCACCGCGTGATCGGCGCCAACGGCGATTTGACTGGCTACGGCGGCGGCATGGACCGCAAGCGCTGGCTGCTCATGCACGAAGGGGCATTGGCTCGGTGAGCATCGGCGAGTACGGCAACCGCCGCACTCGCCATGGCGGGCACACTCAGGCCGAGACGCGTTGCGCCTCGTAGACCTGCTCGTCGGGGCGCACCATGCGCGCAGCGAACTCGTCGATGGTATGCGGCCACTGGGTGACGATGCGGCCTGAACGGGCGCTGTAGTAGTTGCCGCAGTTGGCGGCCCACACCTCGACCGCTTTGATTTCTTGCTGCATAGCATCGTTATAACTGCGCTCGACTTCCGGACGCAGATCCATGAAGGCCAGCTGCTCGCGTTCGAGGCGCTTGATCTGCTTCAGGATGTAGTCTGCCTGAATCTCCAGCATCGAGATGATCGAACCGTTGTTGGTGTTCGGCCCGTACAGCATGAAGAGATTCGGGAAGCCGCTGGTGGTGATGCCGAGATAGGCCTGCGCGCCGTCGCTCCAGGCGTCGTCGAGCCGCACCCCGTTACGCCCCGCCACCTCGATGGCCGACAGGTATTGCGTGACCTTGAAGCCGGTCGCGAGGATCACGGTATCGACTTCGCGCTCGACGCCATCGGCGCTGACCACGCCCTTCTTACTCAGACGCTCGACCTGGTCGGTCACCAGCTCAACCTGCGGCAGGTTGAATACCGGGTAATAGAGATTGGAAAACAGCGGACGCTTGCAGCCGAAGGGATGAGTCGGCGTCAGTTTGCTGCGCAACTGCGGGTCTTTCACCACCGCGATATTGTCGAGCGCGAACTGGGTGTATTCCCTCTGCTTGATGGGGTCGCTGAACAAGATGAACTCGTTCAGTTCTTTATAAATCTGCGCGCGCGATGCATGGATCGCGTTCGGGTCTTGGGTGAAATGCGCGAGCTGCTCGGCGCTGTAGGGCGTGTCTTCCTTGGGCGCGACCCAGTTGGCGGTGCGTTGGAAGATGTGAAGTTTCGCGGTCTGGTGCGCAATCTCTGGAATGAACTGCACGGCGCTCGCGGCGCTGCCGATCACGGCCACGCGTTTGCCGCTCAGGTCATGGGCGCGGTTCCAGCGCGCCGAGTGGAACAAGGTGCCGCCGAATTCATCCAGGCCGGCAAAGCTCGGCAATTCGAGTTCATTAAACATGCCCATGCCGCTGACCAGGATGGGCGCACGGAACACTCGGCCGGCGGCGGTCTCGACCGTCCAGCGCGCGTCCTGGTCGGCCCAACGGGCGGAGCGCACTTCGTGTTCGAAGCGGATATAGGGCTTGATGCCGTACTTGGTCGCGACAAACTCAAGATACTCAAGGATCTCGGCTTGGCCGGCGAAGGGGCGCGACCAGTCGCGCTTCAATTCGAAGGAATAGGAGTAGAGATGGGATTTGACGTCGCACTCGGCGCCCGGATAGCGGTTGTGCCACCAGGTGCCGCCGACACCCCCCGCTTTCTCCAGCACCACGAAATCCTGGATGCCGGCTTCCAGCAGCTTGATGGCGGTGCACATGCCGCCCGGGCCGGCGCCAATAATAATGATGCGGTGGTCGTGGATCTGCGCGATAGCCATCGTGAATTCGTCTCCCTAATGATCAGATATTGATTGATGCGATGTTAACAAGCGCGGAGCGTGACTTTAATTCCCCGATAGAAAATCAGCGTCGCAAATCAATGCGTGGCCCTCGCGCACCGCATGGGTGCAGCCGTGGCGGGGCGCGCTCCGTCACTGGCGAGTTCCAGCTCGAGGGCCGCCACATCGTCCCGGCTGCCGCGGATCACCGGCATGCCTTCGCGCAATTCGAGCGCGCCGATGAGCAGATCGCCACCGTTAGGCTTGCGCCTCGAACATCGACTTCGACAAGCAACTTGCTTCGCGCCATAGTGGCTGGCAGCCGTGATCCATCTTCGATGCCGTCATCGTACTAGACAGTGAGCACCATCGATGAAGCACCTTCTATTGGTTCACCACTCCCAAACCGGCGGTACCGCAGCCATGGCGCAGGCGGTGCTGGAGGGCGCGCGCGACCCGGCCATCGAAGGCGTCGAGCTGCGCGTCGCCTCACCGCTGGCGGCGGATATCGAAGATTTGCGCTGGGCCGACGCGGTAATTCTCGGCACGCCAGAGAACTTCGGTTACATGTCGGGCGCGCTCAAGTACTTCTTCGACCATATCTACTATCCCGCCCTCGAAGAGACCCAAGGCATGCCCTATGCGCTGTTCATCAAGGCCGGCAACGACGGCAGCGGTGCGCGCAACAGCGTGCAACGCATTGTGACCGGACTGCGTTGGCGTGAAGTGCAGGCGCCGCTGATCGTGGTCGGTGCTATCGATGCCAAAGTGCTGGCCGACTGTCGCGAACTCGGCATGGTGCTGGCGGCCGGCCTGGAGGCCGGGCTGTTCTGAGTCTGCCAGCGCGGTCTCTTCGAGGCTGCCTTTGGCGACATACCATGACCGCCGTCACGCGGGCCGCGCTGTGACTTAGAATGAATTTATCGTTCGCCTTGAGACCCGCCCATGTCACTCGATAACACGGTTCGCCTGCCGACCCCTGCGCCCGACGAATACGCGGGCGATCTGCGTAAGACCAACATCGCCCCCGACTTCTGGTATCCCATCGCGCGCGCGCGGGATCTGAAGGCCGGCAAGTTGCTGGCGGCAGGCTTCGCCGGCTCACCGATCGTGCTGGCGCGCACCAAGGGCGGCGATCTGCTCGCGCTGGAAGATCGCTGTGCCCATCGCCAGGTGCCCTTGCATGTTGGCGTGGTGGCGGGTAACGCCATTCGCTGCGGTTATCACGGCTGGGAATACAACGCGCAAGGCAAGTGCGTGAGCGTCCCCTATCTCGATCGCTGCCGCTTGAAGCCGAACAACGTACGTCACTTTCCGGTGCGCGAGGCCTATGGCCTGTTGTTCGTATTCCCGGGCGACGCCGCGCGCGCCGAGGCCACGCCCTTTCCGTACATCCCCTCGGCCAGCGACCCGGCCTACAAGACGCGCTATCTCGACCGCCTCATCGACTGTCACTATTCCTTCATGCACGAGAACCTGATGGACATGAATCATCAGTTTCTGCACCGGCGCCTGATGGGCGGCATTAGGACGCTCTTTCTTGGCACGCGCCAAGGACCGAACTGGGTGGAGACCGATTACACCTTTCATCGCGCCAGCGGCCGTCAGCCACTGGGCGAAAAATTCATGCTCGGCAAGCGTCCGGAGAGTCAACCCGAAGAACGCGACCTCATGACCATCCGCACCGAGTATCCCTACCAGACCCTCAAGTTCTGGACCGCCGGCAGCACAGCGCCGGCCCTCGACCTATGGAATGTCTACATTCCCCTCGATAGCGCACAGCGCACCAATCGCACCTTCGGCTTGATGATGATCCGCCGACCAGGCATGAAAGTCCTGCTGGATATCTTCTGGCCCTTCATCGTGTGGTTCACCGATGGCATCTTCGCTGAGGACCGCCGGATCTGTGAGCTTGAACAGGCGGCGTTCGACGCCCAGGGCGCAGATCTGAATCATGAGATCTTTCCGGCGATACGCAATCTCAGAAAAGTGCTGGTGGACAATGGGGTCCGTCTTCCGTGAGTGCGATTCAACCCGCCTCACCCAACCAATCCCTCGGC
>JANLSI010000185.1:0-2993 GCA_031362345.1 Pseudomonadota bacterium | reverse complement strand
ATCGACGATGTGCACATAGCCGTCCTTGCCACCGGCCGCGACCATGGCTTGGTGCGCGCTATTGCGATAAAGCACGGGCGCGGACGCGAGGTCATGATCAAGACCGTCGTTGGGCGCGAGTTGATACCACCACTTCAATTTTCCCGTGCGCGCATCCAGCACTAACACGCAGTTGGTGTAGAGATTAGCGCCGGGCCTGTCGCCGGGCGCGAAATCCGGCACTGGGTTGCCGATCGGAATGAAGAGTTCCGCAGTGCCGGGATCAAGCGCGAAATGCGACCAGGTGCCGCCACCGCCGCTGCCGTTGTTCCACACGGTGTTCTGCCAGGTTTCCGATCCCGGCTCGCCCGGCAACGGCACGCTGTAGAAACGCCAAACCTCGCGACCGGTGTCGGCATCGTAGGCGATGATGCGACCACGCACGCCAAACTCGGACACCGCCGTGCCGACGATCACCAGACCGTTCCAAGCCAAGGGCGCGCCGGACACGAGCTCACCATTGGCGGGATCACCGACTACGTTGGACCACAGCTCCGCGCCGGTCGCGGCGTCGAGCGCGATGACGCGGCCGTCGCCAGTGCCGCGATACAGCCGACCGGCGTAGTAGGCGACGCCGCGATTGACCGGGAAGGGGGTGCTCTTGTCGGCGCGATAGCTGCGCCGCCACTTGACTGCGCAGGTGGCCGGATCGAGAGCGATGGTGTCGGTAATCGTCGTCGCGTACATGACGTCACCGATCACAATGAGGCCGGCCTGGAAGGAACCATGATCCTCGATGCGGATGCGGCACACTTCAGCGAGTTCGGCGACATTGCCGGTATTGATCTGGCGCAACATGGAATAGCGCTGGCCGTCGAGGGACTTGTTATAGCTGCCCCATTCGCCGCCGACGCTAAAGGGGGGCGGTGCAGCGCCGCCCTTGTCGGCTGCCAATGCGCCGGCTGCGCACAAGCTCATTAAACCGAATAGGGCGGCGCGCGCAGCGGCCGTTACGCGCTGGCGCGTGGACTGGTATGTCATGAATCCTCCTCCCCAGGAAGTCGATGCAGCTACGCGTTGCAGGCGTGGCAATGGATGACGATTGTACCGCGCTAGCGAGGCGCGTCACCGCCGCATTCGGGTGGTCGTTGCACTCGCGTCCGAGGTCGGCCCGGCGCGACGCAGGATATCGGTGACGGGGTCGTCGCACCACGCGCGGATGACGACATCGGCGTGTTCGACCGCGCCATCGAGCGGCACCAGACAGGCGGTGCCCGCCGCGAGCCGTGTCGGCAAACCGAGCGAATAAGGCTGGCCTTGTTGCGCCAACAACGCGCGCAAACGCACATTGCATGTCCGCGTACTGTGGGTATAGGCGCTGACCAGAAAGGCGAAACGCTGGCGCCGGGCCAACCAGTCTGCAAATAGCGCTTCGTGATCGTAGAGCGCATCGAGCAGGACCACGCCACGCACACGCTGATGGGCGCGGCCCACCGTGAGCGCGGCCGCCGCCGGGCAATAGCCGCCGCTATAGGCGACCATGATCACGCTGGCGTGTTGCAACAGACTGGGCTGCGGGTGTTGTCCATTACGCATTAGCTCCAGGCGTTCGAGGCCACGGGTTGCTTCGTCGAGAAAGGCGCGGAACACGCCGCGCACGGCGAAACGTCCGGCACTGGAATCCGCAGCATCGAGCGCGAACTGCGGCGCGACGAGCACCGCGTTGATATCGGCCTCGCGCACTTGCCGCAGCAACTGCTGGCGCTTGATCACATCGCGTTCCAGGCGCGCGCGATTGCCATGCAGGTAGAGCACCAGGGTGGCAGGGCGCGCCGCATCGAAGTTCGACGGGATGGCGAGCAGTACGCGTGCCTCTGCGTAGGTTTCATCCTCCCAGCACACTTCGCCGTGGCGGGTGGTGCGGCCGCGCCGTGCGCCGTCGCGCACATCGAAGAAAGGGCGACCACCCGCACCACGGTCGCGCCGCAAAGGAAAGGGGCTGGCGGCGAAAGTTTCGAGCGCAATCACATCGTGCTGCCGAGTCATCGGCTTGCGCCGCCGTCGGTGTCGCACCAAGCATGGAGCGGCATCAGTTTCAGCCAGCCGCGACCGGCGTCATGGGTCGCAGCAGTGCGTAAAAGGCCGGCAGCGCCAGCAGATAAAGCAGACCAGCCAGGATCAAGGCCGAACTTAAGCCGAAGGAGGTCGCCAGCAGCGGCACCATGGCGGCACCGATCACCGACATGCAACCGTTCACGCCCCACGCCCACAGAAACATCTGCTCCTTGCCCAGACGCGCCAGCCAGGTCATGCCGGTCGGCATCGGCATACCCATCAGAAACGCCGGCGGCAGGATCAACAGAAAACAACACGGCAAACGCCAGCCATAGGGCAAGCTGCCGACGAAGTCGAGGGCGCTGTCGATAGCGAGACCGTAACCGATCAGCAGCGCGGCGATGGCCATGAAGATGAATGGCATCACGCGGCGCGCCGAATCCAGATAACGCTCTGCACACAGACTGCCGAAACCGGAAAACACCAGCATGCCGGTGATCAGCACCGTCGCCGACACCGTCGCGTTACTGAGGGCAAGAATGAAATGGCTGATCAAGACCACCTCGACCATGATGTACGCGGCACCCAAGCAAGCGAAGTAGAGCAGCGTGCCGGCCTTGCCCGGGCAGCGCACGAGCAGGCCACGCCAGCCGAATATCGCCGGCAGCGTAATCAGGATCGCGCCGGCGCAGCAGGCGATGATGAGGGTCGCCCACACCAGCAGATAACCCCATTCGTCCTGCAATAGATCGAGTCTGTCCAACACCCCGGGTAGATCGGCCGGGCGCAGATAGGCGGCGAAATAGGGACGCTGATTGGTCAGCGGGTGCAGATCGTAAACGTACGCAGCGGCGAAGCTTGGCCAGTGGTCGGCGAGCAGCGCCTGCCAGGCGGCCTGTGCCAGCGCGACTGAGGGCATCACGGCGGGCGCCGCGCCGCTCTCGGCACCGAAGCCGTCG
>JANLSI010000163.1:0-12053 GCA_031362345.1 Pseudomonadota bacterium | reverse complement strand
GCGGCTTGCACCGCCCCGTCAGTACCGAGTTCGCGCGCGGTCTTTTGCGAAGTCGGCACGGGTGCCTGCGCCGCTGCCGACGCGGCGCTGCTGCCGTCGTGAACACTGAGATCAAGAACTGTTGCGTCGGGCAACAGCTCGTAGCGCATCAGCCCACCTTCCAGATAGTGGACATCGAAACCGCGCTCAGCGAGCAGGAAGGCCGCGACCGCACTGCGCGTGCCAGTGTCGCAATAGACGACATAAGTCAGGTCGGCATCGAGCCGACCGGAGTGCATGCGCAAGGTATTGAGCGGATGGTTGACGCTGCCCTGAACGCCATCGCGTTGGTGTTCCTCCGGAAACCGCACGTCCAGCCACACGGCCGGCTTGGTGGCGAGGATATTCTCGCCTTGCTTGAGGCTCACGCCGCTCAACAGTGGCTTCTGGATCAGCTCGACGAACGCTTCCTTGGGCAGCCGCACCAGCTGGCCATCACACAACATACGGACGGTCGCGTTGCGACTCGAACCCGCCACCAGCGCCTCCTCACCGAAGGCGTCGCCCGGCCCGATCAAGGCCAGCCGATAGCCCGGCGCGCTGGGGCCGGCACTGCGCATCACTTCGCAGCGGCCCTGGGCGATGATGTAGTAATAGTCGCCGGGCGCGCCTTGGCTGACGACCTCCTCACCTTCGCGGACTTCGACTTCTTCGAACAAGCCGAAAATGCGATGGATGTTCGAAGCGGGCAGACGCGAGAACAGCTTGGACTGCAGCATCCGCGTCATCCAATCGCCGTCGTCGTCGTCACCGACGTCGAGTTCGTTGACCTGCACCGAGCAATAGTTGCCAGCCCCGTCGGCGGCCATCAAGCGGTCGAGCAGATCGCGCGCGACGCGCAGCACAGTAACCTGGGTCTCGGCCCGCGCGGTCATCTTGCGCGGCTGCAGTTGGGCAATCGGGTGGGCGGCGGCGGGCGTGCCACCGCCGACGCGCTGCACGACCTGCCCGTCACTGCGCAGTTCGAGGCGCCCTTCGAGCAGGTAAATAGAGTAGGCGTCGCGGTCGCCTTCCTTGAACAGGATATCGCCACGCCGGTAGCGCAGCACTTCAGCCTGATCGAGCACCTGGGTCCGACTCGACGGCGACAGGGCCGCGAACGGCACCAAGGTGTCAATCAGAGTTTCGAACTTCGATTCCAGTGCCGACATCTGGGTTACGCATGGCTGCTGAGCAAGGGGCTGTCATTAGGCTCGCGTCGGCCTCCCGCGTGGTCGGTGCGATGGCCGGGGAAAAGTTTATTCCTTGAGCGGCCGGAGTTGCTGTTTCGACGAGCCCAAATGTGAAGCGGATCACGGGATGCCGCAGCCGACCATGCAAATCTGCGCGTGGCCCCACAGCGTTCAAGCGTGCCTCGCGGTGCCGAGCATGGGCTCCCACCGACCTGTGACAAGCGGCGCGGCAGCCAGGTTTGATACGTTGCGGGCCGGTGCGGGAAGCGCCCGCGAGCGAATCGAATCAGCGTAGAATGCGGCCATTCCAGCCAGCCCGGGAAACGAGTCGTGGTCACCGAGGAGACAAAGTCCATCCAACGCCGCATTCTGGAACTACAGACCGAACACCGCGATTTGGACGAGGTGGTCAACACGCTAGCGAGCCGCATCGATGTGGACCAACTGCTATTGCGTCGCATGAAGAAGCGGAAATTGCAGTTAAAAGACCAGATCGCCCGTTGGAAGAGCAAGTTGATCCCCGACCTCGACGCTTGATTCACGCCAGGAAAAGGATTTTTCAACAACGAGCGCCTCATGGCAGTAGATCAAGAATCACTTAAATCCCGGTTCGGTTATCTGGTTCCGCTCAACAAGCTGCCGGCCGACCGGCAGTCACGGTTGCTGGCCCAATCGGACGTGATTGAGTTACGCAAGAAAGAGACCCTTTTCCGGCAGGGCGACCGCGACGATTTTACCTTCTATGTGCTCGACGGCGACCTCGAAATGTTTGCCGACGGATCCCTCATCAAGCGAGTTAGCGGCGGCGAAGGCGCTTCCTTTCAGCCTTTGGCACAACTTCAGCCCCGGCAGATGACGGCCATCGCAAAAACCAAGGTCAATGTGCTGCGCGTGCGCCGTAGCCTGCTTGAACAACTGCTCAGCCTGGACAGCCCGGTCAGCGCTGACTATGGCATCCCGAGTGGTGTCGAAGTCGAGGAAATGGAAGCCGAGCAATCCGGCGACTGGCTGATGACCCTGCTCCAATCGGAGCTGTTCACGCGCATTCCGCCCTCCAACATTCAGGGCCTGCTCGACACGCTAGAGCCGGTTACGGTGCAGGCCGGCGATGAAGTCATCAAACAGGGCGAGGCGGGCGACTACTACTACGCGGTGCAAAGTGGCACCTGCGAGGTGGTGCGCACGGGCAGCAACAAGCGCGAGATACGCTTAGCAGAACTCGGTCCCGGCGACACCTTTGGCGAGGAAGCACTGATTTCCGGGGCGCGCCGTAACGCCACGGTGCGCATGACCACCGCCGGCGAGCTGGCGCGTCTGACCCAGGCCGACTTCACGCGTTTGGTCAAAGCGCCGCTGTTGACCGTGGTGGACCGTGTCGAGGCTGAGCAGCGGGTCACCAACGGCGCGCGCTGGCTGGACGTTCGCTTTGAGGACGAACACGCCCACAACGGCCTGCCCGCTAGCCTCAACATCCCGCTGGGCGTGCTGCGCACGCGCGCTGACGAACTCGACGAAGCGGGCCGCTACGTCGCCTACTGCGACACCGGTGGCCGCAGTTCTGCGGCGGCTTTTCTGCTCGCCGAGCGCGGTTTCGAGGTGTGTTATGTCGAGGGCGGCGCGGTCGATGAGCCGGCGCCGGCGGCCGGTCCAAAGCTGACGACCAGCTCGACACCTGCCCCACCACCCACCCAGGCGGCACCGGTCGTGTCGACCACGGTGCCGGTGGTGGCCGCCGCACCGCCGCCGGCAGACGCCGTGCTGGAAGCTGCTGCGCGCGCCTCGTCGCTGGGTGCCGAGGTGGCGAAAGCCGACCTGACCATCGAACAGGCGCAGAAGATGATGGCGCAAGCCCAGGCCATGAAGGCCGAAGCCGAGCACTACGTGGCCGAAAAACTTGAGCGCGAGCGGACCCGGCTCGACGCCGAGTTCGCCGAACTCAAGCGCAAGATGAGTGAGGCCGAAGCACTCAAGGCAGCACTCGCCGCGCGGGAGCGAGCGGCCCAGGCCGAAGCCCTTCGCCAGCAGGCCGAAGCGGCCGCACGCGAACACGCGAACCGCGCCGAACTCGAACGGCGCCAGGTGGAAACGGCCGCTCGCGAGCAAGCCGCTCGGGCCGAACTCGCGCGCTTGCAAGCCGCAGCCCTCAGCCGCGAACAGGCCGTGCGGGCCGAACTTGAGCGTCAGCAGGCTGAAGTTGCGGCCCGCGAGCAGGCCAGCCGCGCCGAGATCGAACGACACCAGGCCGAGGCTGCCGCCCAGGCCAAGCTGCGGGAACATGCATTGGCCGCCAGCGCGCAGGAACAGCAGCAGCAGGAAGCGGCCCGCGCTGACATCGATCGCCAGCGTCTCGCCGAAGAACGGTTACGCATCCAGCAGGAAGCCACCGTGCTCACCGAGAAGCTGGCCGAAGTCGAGCAACTCAAGGCTAGCCTCGAACGCCAGCAACGCTCTAGCGCAGCGGAAGCCGCCAGCCATCAGCGCCTGCACGAACAGCAACAACGCATAGAGCACGAAGCGGAACTACTGACCACCCGCCTCGCTGAGGCCGAAAAACTCAAGACCACGCTGCTCGCCCAGCAGGCGCTGGCGGAGGACGAGGTCGCGCGGGAACACCAGGAGGTGGACAAGCGCCTGGAAGAACTTGAGCGCACTGCTGCGCTGCGCCTGCGCGAGGAGGAACAACGCCTCGCCGAACTCTACCAACTACAGGCCGACAAGCTCGAATCCATGCAGGCCGGGCGTGAAGCGGAACTGCGCGACGCGCTGCGCAAGGAGCTGGCGAGCGAGCGCGGCAAGTTCGAATTGACCGTATCCCTCGCGACCGCTGAACTCGAACGGGCGCGCGACGAACGTGCCGCCGCGATCGCCGCCAAGGAAGCCACCGCTGCTGACGCGCAACACATGATCGATGATTACAAGCGCCAACAGCAGCGCTTGCTCGCTGAGCAGCAGGTCTTATTCGCCCGCGAGCGCGAGAAGCTGCGCGCCGAAGCCGAACGCATTGAGAAGCTCAAAGCCGAGGCCGTGCGCGTGCGCAAGGAGGCGGAAATCTTCAAAGCCGCCGCCGAACGCGAACTAGCCAGCGCCCGCCGCCAAGCCGCCGAGGACAGTGCGGCGAGTGCGCGTGAAATTGATTTAGATATAAACGAAATCGAACAACGCGCGTCAGCGGCCAGCCGCGAACTCAAGCAGGCCATCGAGGCCGAGTCCGCGATCGTCTACGCGGCCGAGGAACACGAGGACGAGCTCGAGCGCACCTACAACACCGCGACCGAGATCAATAAGCTTCTACACAAGGAACTCAAGGACTGGGTGGGCGAACAGGACGACGCACAGGAATCGCACATGCAGCGCGAGATTCTGTCGCGTCAGAAGGAAATGGTCGAACGTATCCGCGCGCGTGCCGTCGCGGCCAAGGCGCAACAGAAACAGCAGACGCAGGGCATGTTGGACGAGATCCAGGCGCAACTCGCGCCGCGAAGCTGAGCCCGCCGCTGTCCTTCACGGCGAGTTCTTGCCGCCAATGCGGGCACCATTACACAGAAGATCCATGACCGGCGGTCCATATGCGCCATCACCGGTGGTTGAATCCTGGCCGCGACCATGTTTTACAATGGCTTTTAACATCAACACCTGTGGGCGACATGTCGAACCAACGCTTTTCCGGCACCGATACGTACATCGTAACTGAAGACCTCATGATGGCAGTGAACGCGGCCGTCACTTTGCAGCGTCCGCTGCTCGTCAAGGGTGAACCGGGCACCGGCAAGACCATGCTGGCCGAGGAGATCGCGCGCGCGCTCGCTCGCCCCCTGATTCAATGGCATATTAAATCCACCACCAAGGCCGCGCAGGGACTGTATGAATACGACGCGGTGGCGCGATTGCGCGATTCGCAGCTCGGAGAAAAAGGCGTAAGCGACATTGCCAACTACATCGTCAAGGGCAAGTTGTGGGAAGCCTTCGAAGCCGATAACCAGCCGGTACTACTGATCGATGAAATCGACAAGGCTGATATCGAGTTCCCCAACGACCTGCTGCTCGAACTCGATCGTATGGAGTTCTACGTCTACGAGACTCAGCAGACCGTCAAGGCCAAGAACCGTCCGATCATCATTATCACCAGCAATAACGAGAAGGAACTGCCCGACGCCTTCCTGCGTCGCTGCTTCTTTCACTACATTCAGTTCCCTGATCGCGAGACCATGGACTCCATCATTCACGTGCACTACCCGGATATCAAAAAACGCCTACTCGCCGAAGCAATGGAATGTTTCTTCGAACTGCGCGACATTCCGGGCCTGAAGAAACGCCCATCGACCTCAGAGTTGCTGGACTGGATAAAACTGCTGGTGGCCGAGGACATTCCACCCGAAGCGCTGCGCGAGAAGGATACCCGCCGCGCGATACCGAAACTCTACGGCGCGATGCTGAAAAACGAACAGGACATGCACCTGTTCGAGCGCCTGGTGTTCATGTCGAGGCGCACGACAGGTGCTAACTGAACTCTTCTACAAACTGCGCAAGGTGCAGATACCGGTCTCGATCACCGAGTATCTGACCTTGATGGGCGCGCTCGAAGCGCGCGTCTGCGGCTTCAGCATCAACGATTTCTATTACCTGTCGCGCGCCTCGCTGGTCAAAGACGAACGCTTCTTCGATCGCTTCGACCAGGTCTTCGGTGAACACTTCCGCGGCCAGGAAATGCTGTTCGATCACCTGCTCGGCGAGATTCCGCTGGAGTGGCTGCGTAAGCAGAAAGAGTTGAACCTCAGCGACGAGGAAAAAGCGCAAATCGAGGCGCTGGGCGGCTGGGATAAGCTGATGGAAACCTTGCGCCAACGGCTCGAAGAACAGAAGAAGGCCCATCACGGCGGCAACAAAATGATCGGCACCGGCGGCACTTCGCCGTTCGGCGCCCATGGCTACAATCCGGAAGGGGTGCGCATTGGCCAGGACGAAGGCAAGCATGGCCGCGCTGTAAAAGTCTGGGAGCGGCGCGAATTCAAGAATCTCGACGACTCGGTGGAACTCGGCACGCGCAACATCAAACTCGCGCTGCGCAAGTTGCGCCGCTTCGCGCGCGAAGGTGCGGCCGACGAACTGGATCTGCCCGACACCATCCGCTCGACTGCGCGCAATGCCGGATTGCTTGACATCAAGATGGTGCCGGAGCGGCACAATGCCACCAAGCTCTTATTATTCCTCGATGTCGGTGGTTCGATGGACCCCTATGTCCGCGTGTGCGAAGAGCTATTTTCCGCCGCACGCAGCGAATTCAAGCATCTTGAGCACTATTACTTCCACAATTTTGTTTACGAAACCATGTGGCGTGACAACAGCATGCGCGCCAATGTGCGCGTGCCGACCCAGAAGGTCATGCATACCTACGGCGCCGATCACAAACTGGTGTTCGTCGGCGATGGCACCATGAGCCCCTACGAGATCATGGCGGTCGGTGGCAGTGTCGAACACTGGAACGAAGAAGCCGGTGCGACCTGGATAGCGCGCATGCTGGCCGTATTTCCCTATGCAGTGTGGCTGAACCCCCAGGCGGAAGAATACTGGGGCCATATTCCATCGATAGGCATGGTCAAAGAACTCATGACGGATCGCATGTTCCCGCTCACTATCGGTGGCCTCGAACGCGCGATGAAGGCGCTCAAAAAGCAACACTGAGGCGTGTGCCGGCCTCGTTCATGGTAGTCAGGACCTCGTTTCCCGCCTGGACCGTCGTCTGCTGGAGACAGCTGGCCCTTGGCGTCGACAGGCGAATCTCCTGGCGGGCGAGAAGCCCATCACACAACGCCGACGGAAACACCAACCGGTTCTCATTCCCGACCGCTCTAAATAGGGCCTGCGTCCCTTGGAACGCTAGTTGCTTTAGACACCGGCTAAAGATAATTGAGCCACGGAGCCGACCATGAATGCGATCAAGAAGCTGAACCAGTCCGCCCGCTTTCACGGCTATCGGGATCTCAATGGCGAGTACATTGCTTTCGAGACCGCCGACGAAGTGTTCAGCCGCGCTCGCGCGCTCGGCGCCCGCGTGTTGCTGCGTCTCGCCTTGACCGAGAAGCAGGAACTGACCGGCATCTTTTACACCAATGACCAGTCCTTGAGATCCTGAGTCGCGCAGCGGACCTGCACCCGACAAAATAATTTAACGCTATCGGCTACCCAAATTCGTGATTTGAGCCCGCGCTGACGGGACACTGGCCACGGACGGCAAAGCAGGGAACTGCTCGACTGCGGCGATCGAGGCATCGCCTTGTTGGGGTAGTGCGAATCGATTACGCTTGCCGCCCCGCGCCGGGCGCAGGGTCGTTTCGACGGCCACGCCCGGCCGCAGTCCGCTCACAGCAGAGAACGTAGCCCGTGACACCTGAACGTTTCAGACAACTGCGCGCGGCCGGTTACAACCGCGTGCCGGTCACGCGCCGCGTGCTGGCCGACCTCGACACCCCGCTCAGTGCCTACGCCAAGCTCGCGCTGGGCCGCCATTCCTTCCTGCTCGAATCGGTCGAAGGCGGCGAGAAGTGGGGACGTTATTCCATCATCGGCTTGCCGGCAGTGCGGACTATCGTGGTGCGCGGTGACCAGGTCTCGGTATGCGACAACGGCGTGCCCGTCGAGCAGTTCGAGAGTAAAGATCCGCTGGCTTTCATCGCCGACTACCAGGCGCGTTTCCACGCACCGCCGGTCGAAGAGCTGCCGCGCTTCTGCGGCGGACTGGTCGGCTATTTCGGTTACGACACCGTGCGCTACGTCGAACCGCGGCTACGCGCCTCGACGCCCCCCGATCCGCTAGGCACGCCCGACATTTATCTCATGCAGGTCGACAAGTTCGTCATCTTCGACAATCTGCGTGGCGAACTGCTGCTGGTCAAATACATTGATGCTGATGACGAATCTCTGCTCGACGACGCCACGCGTGAGCTCGACGGACTGGCCGCGCGCCTGCAGTCACCGGCGCCAGTCTTTGCGCTGCATTCGAGCGGCGCAGCGCTGAACGAAGTCGATTTTCAGTCGGAGTTCGGCAGCGAGGCCTTCAAGCAGGCGGTCGAACGTATCAAACAATACATCGTCGATGGCGATGTGATGCAGGTGGTGCTGGCGCAGCGCATGTCGGTGGAACTCTCCTTGCCGCCGCTCAACGTCTACCGCGCGCTGCGCCATCTCAACCCCTCGCCCTATTTGTTCTTCCTGGATCTCGGCGATTTCCAGGTCATAGGGTCGTCGCCGGAGGTACTGGTCCGGCTCGAAAACGGCATCGTCACCTCGCGGCCGCTGGCTGGCACGCGGTCTCGCGGCCGCACACCAGAAGAGGACGCGGCGCTTGAGCAGGAGTTGCTCAGCGACCCGAAGGAGCTCGCCGAACATCTCATGCTGATCGACCTGCATCGCAACGACATCGGCCGTGTGGTCGAAATCGGCAGCGTGCGCGTCACCGAGCAGATGATCATCGAGCGCTATTCCCACGTCATGCACATCTCGTCGAACGTGGAAGGCCGATTGCGTGCTGACAAGAGCGCGCTGGATGTGCTGCGCGCGACGCTACCGGTAGGCACGCTGTCGGGCGCACCCAAAATACGCGCGATGCAGATCATCGACGAACTTGAACCGGTAAAGCGCGGCATCTACGGCGGCGCGGTCGGCTATCTGTCGTGGAACGGCAACATGGATACCGCCATCGCCATTCGCACCGCGATCATGCACCAGGGCCGCCTCTATATCGAAGCCGGGGCCGGGATCGTCGCCGATTCCGTGCCGCAGCTCGAATGGGAAGAGACCATGAATAAAGGCCGCGCCATCTTCCGCGCGGTGGCGATGGCGCAGAACGGGCTGGAACCAGCGGCCTGAATCTGCGCCGGCGCGCAGCGCTAGCCTTCTATATTGCTCTCGACGCAAAGCACCTTGATGGCGTGCGCTGCGGCTTGCGCCTCGGTCACGCTCACCGACCTGAAATTGAACACTTCTCCCGGTCGCGCCTGGGCCAGTTTCCAGAACGCGCAACTCGGCACGGTATAGGGATTGATGAAGCCGCCCATGCTCGGACCATCGCTGACCAGGATGATGGGCGTCTGCCCGGCCAAGTTGATGGCGCCCAGCGGATAGCCCTGATCGAGGATATTGGCTGGCTCTGAGCCGTGCTCGGGCAGCTTGTTGTAGGCCTTGGCGGTGAAAGTCCACAACGGACCTTGCAAACGAAAGCCGGTGCGGTCGCTCTTGCTCGACACTTTCCAATCGGCGGACAGAAACCGCGCGTGGCCCGGCCCGTCGATCCAGTCGTCATTGGGGCCGGCCACGGCCTCTACCTCCCAACGCTTGTCGGTGCGGATCAGCGGCCGCGCGGCCGCCTTCACGCGCCGCCCGGCACGACCCTGGCCGGGCAGTACCGCCACGACCTGGCCGGCCTTGAGGGCATAGCCATCCAATCCGCCAACGCCGGCCTTGTGAAAGGTCGAGCGCGAGCCGAGGACAAACGGCGCGTCAATGCCGCCGGCGATGGCGATATAGGCCCGTGCGCCGAGCTTGGCGAAGGACATCGACAACATCTGACCGGCGCGCACTGCAATGCTCTCCCACACGGGGCAGGGTAAGTCATCGAGCTTGGCCTGCATGTCGGCGCCGGTCAGGGCGATGACGGTGTCGCGCTGGAAGCGCAAGGTCGGGCCCATGAATTGACACTCAAGGCCGGCATCGCCTGGCGCGTTGCCGACCAGCAGGTTGGCCAGACGAAATGACCACGAGTCCATCGGACCCGACGGCGGAAAGCCTTTATTCCAAAAACCGATGCGCCCGGGCCAGTCCTGAATCGAGGTCTCAAGCCCCGCTTTGATCACTTCGAACATCATCAATCTCCGTCAGAACCGCGCCGTCAGATCAAGGCGCTTCACCCAGTTCTTATAGTTACGCACCGAGAAGCGTTGGTACTCGACGATGTTGTACTTATAGCTGCCCTCGGTGACCTTGCGCTCGACCTCGAGGTACTCCTCCATCGCGCACGGCACGAACTTCAGGCGATCACCGGGTTTGAAGATGCACAAGTCCCCTTCGAACTCGGCAAAGCGCCGCTCACGATCCCAGATCGGCACCGGCGTGCGTCCGAACAGCTGATAGCCGCCCGGACTCGCGACCGGATAGATAGCGGTCGACATGCCGCCCATGGACAAGGTGCCCTGCGGTGTCCAGGTGCGCGGTGGGTTGTACTTCGGTGCGCTTAGACGACAACGCGGATCGAGCGGCATGAGAAATGCCAGCCCCGGCCAGAAGCCGAGACTCGCCGCCCAGTATTCGGTGCCCGAATGGACGCGCACAAACTGCTGGACGTCGGCGAGGCCGTTGATGCGCGCGACGAATTCCGGATCGTGTTCCTTGCTGGGATTGATCTTGGCGCGGTAGTCGTCGATGCACGCCTTGCTCCAGGGGTCGAGATACAGCGTCGGGAAATAGAACAGCCGGCTGTCCATCTCGATGTCGTCGCTACTACCCAGCGCGCCTATCAACTGTTTGACTTCGCGCTTGAGGTCGTCGTAGCCGATTACCTCGGGCTCATAGTGGATGAGCGTGGTCGCGAAACAGGGCGCGGTCTCGACCACCCCTTCGATGGTGCCATCGGCGAGGGCTGCGGCCAGGCCCTGACCCATAAAATTGAGATCGAGATTCATCTCATCACCGAACTCGATCAGCATGTAGCGATCACCGCCCGGGCTGAACTTCGGTTGTGCGTAAATCATGTCTAACACCCTCGTGTCATGCGCGTCCGACACCCGCCCCGCTCACGAGAGGCTGGCGACGCAGATATCCATGGATAGGGCATTCTTGCTTGCTCACATATGACAAGTCCAGGCACCCGCTAGCGCCTGCCGCGCGGCCGGCACGGCTGGACTTCAGCGGCGGTTGGCGCTGCTATACTGCGGCCTCGATCAACCTCGCGTGCTCGCCCAAGCACGCGCTTCGAGCTACCGATCTTATGCGACCACAATTCGAACAACGGCTAGAGCGCATGCTCGCATCCGGCGCCGCCAAGTTGCTCGGCGGGGGCAGGAAAGGACTGGAAAAGGAAAGTCTCAGGATCTCGGCAAACGGCGCCATCGCGCTCACGCCCCATCCCCATGCGTGGGGAGCGGCGCTCACTCACCCCTGCATCACTACCGACTACTCCGAAGCCCTGGCCGAGTTCATCACGCCGGCTTTCACCGACTGTCGCGACACGGTGCGCTTTCTGGACGACGTGCACCGCTTCGCCTATCAGCATCTGGCCGACGATGAAGTGCTGTGGGCGGCGAGCATGCCCTGTGCCGTGGCCGACGACAGCGCCATACCGCTCGCCGACTATGGCAGCTCGAATATCGGTCGTCTCAAGCATACCTATCGGGTCGGGCTCGACTACCGCTACGGCCGGCGCATGCAGGCGATTGCCGGCGTGCATTTCAATTACTCATTGCCCAACGAATTCTGGCCGGCCTTTCAGGGCGACGAGGCGCATCGCGGTGCGCTGCAGGATTTCATCAACGATCGCTACTTCGCCCTGATCCGCAACTTTAAGCGCTTTGGCTGGATGGTGCCGCTGTTGTTCGGTAACTCGCCGGCGGTATGCAAGTCCTTCCTGGCCGGCCGCACCACGCGCTTTCACCAGTTGCAGCGCGGCACCTTCTACCTGCCCTATGCCACCTCGCTACGTATGAGCGACATCGGCTACAAGAACAAGAATCAGTCGGCATTGCTGGTCTCCCACGACAATCTCGCGAGCTATGTCGCCGACCTGCGCCGCGCGCTTAAGCTGCCTTATCCGGAATACGAGGCGATAGGCACGCGCGACGGCGACAAGATAATCCA
>JANLSI010000152.1:0-1928 GCA_031362345.1 Pseudomonadota bacterium | reverse complement strand
GATCAAGGATAGACCATGGCCAGCGTCACCCGCCGCGCCCGCAGTAACAATGGCACCGACGGCGCGCTCGGTATGGAAGAACGCCTACAGCTCGCGCTGGAGCGACTGCTCGCACGGGGCTCCACGATTACCGCGCTGTCGGTCGATGCCCTCGCGCGCGAAGCAGGTATCGCGCGCGCCACCTTCTATCTGCATTTTCGCGACAAGGGCGCGCTGGTAGCGCGCCTGATTTCGCGTATCGAGGACGAAGTCGTCGGCGCCGGCGGCCTGTGGTTCGTGCGGGCCGAGGACGCCCGCTACGCCGATCTTCGTGCCGCCATGGCGCGTTTCTTTGACGCTTACCTGAAGCACCACGCCATCCTGTCGGCTGCGGCCGAAACGGCGCCTTACGATGCGCAGGTCGCGGCGCTGCACACCCGCATGCTCGAACGGTTCGTGGACGAATCCAGGCAGGCCATAATGCGTATCGCCGCCAGCGGTCGCGCCCATGTGCCGTTGCCGCCGATGCTGGCCGAAGTACTATCGTGGTCGGTCAATCACACCTATGTACACTACGGCAAGCGCCTCAGCGAAGCCGAGCGCCAGGCGTTCATCGATACCTGGGCGCATATCGTGTGGCAAGCCATCTTTATTGAAAGACACTGAATTCTAATCAGACACTGACCAGCCACGAGGGGAGATCCATGCAGGGCCTAGGCAAACTGCTCGACGCCGACGAGCAACTCAATCACCAGATCGCCGATACCTTGGTTGGCAGCGCATGACCGGGTGCACGGTGGTCGATCTGCATGGCTACGTGGCGCTGGCGCGCCGCTGCGCACAGGGATGACATGCAGATCATGCATGCGACTCCCCCCACTCTGCACAAACCGTTTTTGAAATGGCCCGGCGGCAAGATCAGAGTGGTACCCAAACTGCTCGAAGTGTTGCCCCTGGGCCAACGCTTGATAGAACCATTCGTCGGATCGGGCGCGGTGTTTCTGAACACCCGCTACAAGCGTTATCTACTGGCTGATACCAATCAGGATCTGATCAATCTGTTCGGCCATATCACGGCCGAAGGCGCGGCATTCATCGACTACTGTCGACCATGGTTCGGACCGGCGTTCAATCGCGCCGATGCGTTTTACGCAATGCGCGAATTGTTCAATGCGGCCACCGACTCGCGTCTGCGCGCCGCCTTGTTCCTGTATCTGAACAAACATTGTTTCAACGGGCTGGTGCGATTCAATAACAAGGGCCTGTTCAATTCGCCGTTTGGTCAGTTCACAGATCCCAAATTTCCTGAGAAGCATTTGTTGTACTTCCAGGAACAGGCGCGATCGGCCGAATTCGTCTGTCAGGATTTCACCGTGACGATGAAAGCGGCGCGGCGCGGCGACGTGGTTTATTGCGACCCGCCCTATGTCCCACTGACACTAACGGCAAATTTCACCAAATTCGGACGCAAGGACTTCGGGCTGGACGAGCAGCGGGAACTGGTTCGACTGGCGCGCTGGCTGGCGCAGAAAGGTGTGCCGGTCGTGATCTCTAATCACGATACGGACTTCGTGACCCGTGAATACGCGGGCGCGGAAATGCACCGGATCTCGGTTCGGCGCAGTATCAGTCGCGACAGTGCAACGCGCGGCGATGTGGCCGAAATCGTCGCCGTGTTCCGGCCATGAGTTCCGGCACTGGTTCGATCCCTCTTCGCTGCGCCATCTGTGGCCTATGAGCGACTGCTGAGTAATTCAAGATCGGCGGCAACAGCAGAAGGCGCTGCGCACAGCCGCCGACCGCCGACCGCAAACCATAAGAACGAAGCAGCGAAGCCGTCATGGCCATCAAAAAATCCGACCTCTACTCCTCCCTGTGGGCCTCCTGCGATGAACTGCGCGGCGGCATGGATGCCAGCCAGTACAAGGACTATGTCCTGTTCATGCTGT
>JANLSI010000147.1:0-3064 GCA_031362345.1 Pseudomonadota bacterium | reverse complement strand
CAGGAGATCTTCGAGATCCTGAAGCTGGCCTGGGCCGACGGCACCTTCCGTTACAAGGGCAAGTACTACGAGTATCCCTATCCCTATGAGACCGGCACGCCGTGGCCCGCCCATGAGTGGACGCGTCGGTACGGTTCGCCCGGTGAAGTAGACGAGAAAGGCAACATCGTCGCTATCGAAGTAGTGCCGAAGCCTTTCCAGAAGCCGCATCCGCCGCTGTTCCAGGCTTTCTCCCAGAGCGAGAGCACCATCCGCTGGTGCGCCAAGGAAGGTCTGATCCCGACCCTGCTGACCTCCGACTTGGGTGAGCTGCGCAACTTCTGCAATATCCACGTCGAGGAAGCCGCCAAGCACGGTCGCAATCTGCAACTCGGCGAAAACATGGGCGTATTCCGCAGTGTCTACATGGCCGACACCAAGGAACGTGCGCGCCAGCTCGGCATGGAAGGTCTGATGGGCACAGGCTGGCCGGGCTGGGCCCATGACTTCGGTTTCACCGACGCCTTCCGCCTGCCGGAGGACGACATCAAGTATCCGGGCCAGTCGCTGCCGAAATCAGAGGTCTACATGGAGCGCTTCGAGAAGAAGCATTTCGCCTTGGTAGGCAATGCCGACGACGTGCGCCGCGAGATGGACTTGCTGGTAGAAGCCGGTAATCCCGAGTGGTTCATCTGGCAGGGCGATCAGGGCTATCTGCCGCTCGATGAAGTGCGCCGTCAGCTGGAGCGCTTTGGCCGCGAGGTCATGCCGCACTATCTGTAAAGATGCCGGCGCCCGCTGCGTAGTGCAGCGGGCGCTTGCTTCGATTCCCGTCTCTGGGTTCTTGCCTCGCTCAGGCGCCGATAAACTTCGGCTCGCGACGCTCTGCCGTGGCTTTGATGCCTTCCTCCCAATCGGCGGTGGTGCGCAACCAGTTCTGCTCGGCTAATTCGTGATCGGTCTGCAGCGCGATGCGATCGGCCATGCCTACGCGCAAGGTGGCCCGTGTCGACACTACGGCCAGCGGTGCGCAGGAGGCGAGCTCAGCGGCCAGCGCCAGCGCCGTCTCACGCAGCTTATCCTGCGGCACGCAATCATCGGCCAGACCCCAGGCCAAAGCCTGCTGACCGTCGATCCGGCGACTGGTGAGGAACAACAGCGATGCGCGTTGGCGGCCGATCAATTCCGGCAAGGTGACGGTCAAGCCAAAGCCCGGATGAAAGCCCAGCTTGGTGAAGTTGGCGCTGAAACGGCCCTCGGGGCAGGTGACGCGATAGTCGGCCGACACCGCGAGACCCAGCCCACCGCCTATCGCCGCACCTTGCACCGCCGCTACGACCGGCTTCTTGCAGCGGAAGATGCGCACGGCCTCGCGATACAAGTGATTCGTCAGCGCACCCTGGGTACTGACCGTAGCATCGCCTTTATCGCTGGCGCCGAAATTGGCACCCGCACAGAAGTTCTTGCCCTCGGCGCACAGCAAGATCGAGCGACACGCGGCGATGGTGTCGAGCTTTTCA
This sequence comes from Pseudomonadota bacterium, assembly GCA_031362345.1. Taxonomy (GTDB): domain Bacteria; phylum Pseudomonadota; class Gammaproteobacteria; genus JADJYF01. The sequence goes on along the minus strand of JANLSI010000147.1, from coordinate 1,565 downwards.
TAGGTGGCGGCGATCTGGCTGATCAGATCGATATCGAAAAAATTGTGGGGCGGGCGACGGATCTCAACTGTCGCGACATTGTTCGACATTGAAACGCCCAAATCTTTCTGGTCTAACGTGGACACAAGCCCTCCTCGTAGGCTGCGTGGCGCAGCAGATTAATCAAACATCAGTACGGTGCGTGTGACTTCGCCGGCTTCCATTGCGCGGAAAGCCTCGTCAACTTTATCGACAGGCGCGTGGCGGGTGACCATGGCATCAAGATCGAGGCGACCCTGGCGATAGAGATCAAGATAACGTGGTGCATCGACGGTGAAGCGATTAGATCCCATCATGCAGCCGATAAGGCGTTTCTCCTGGAAGAAATGCCCAGGATTGATTGACACGGTTTGGCCGGCCGCAATCGCGCCGACCAAAACGGCGGTGCCACGGGGCGCCAGGCAGTAGAAAGCCTGTTCGAGCAGCTTGGCTAGACCAACCACTTCAAAGGCGAAGTCCACACCACCACGACTCATCTTCTTGATGGCCTTCACGACATCGACATTTGACGAGTTGATGGTATCGGTGGCGCCGAACTTGAGCGCGTTTTCGAGTTTGTTGTCGGCCAGATCGATGGCAATGATTTGCCGCGCACCGGCAATACGCGCGCCCTGAATAACCGAGATCCCCACACCGCCTGCGCCGAACACTGCGACCGACGAGCCTGGCGTCACTTGGGCCGTGTTGAGCGCAGCGCCGACACCGGTGGTGACAGCACAGCCAACCAGTGCGGCGCGATCGAGGGGAATGTCCTTATCGATCTTCACCACCGCGCGCGAATGCAACAGCATGGCCTCAGCAAAGCCCGCCAGATCGGCATACTGGTGAAGGAGTTCATTGCCACGGCTTAAGCGCGGCGGCGCACCCTCGCTACGCCGACAGGCATCGCGGTCGGTGCACAGATGGGGGCGACCTTGCACGCACTGCGGACAAGCACCGCAGAACATCGAAGTACAGGCGATGACATGATCCCCGACCGCGACATTACGCACCCGTTCGCCGACCTTCAACACGATGCCGGCCGGCTCATGACCGAGCACGGTCGGCAGCGGCGAAGCGATGCCGCCGTGTACAGTATGCAGATCGCTGTGGCATACGCCGCAGGCGACGGTTTTCACCAGCACTTCATCTGGCCCCGGATCGGCGACCTCGATATCCTCGATGCTGAGCGGCTTGTGCAGCTCGCGCATGACTGCGGCTTTGACTTTCATTACAGAATCCCCCGAGATTTCAGCTTGCTTGAGGTGTGCCTGCCACTGCCCATTGCGAGCGGGCTCATGGTCGGATTATCGCACCAAGCATTGCGCTTGGTGCACGGTCGCGGCGTGATCGCCAGGCAGCGACAGGGGTCTGACTATCCATTAGATAATCGTCGGCGTCTATTGGGGCGTCGCTTCAGTCGCCGGATTGCTTACAATTCGGCTAAGGACCCTGGTCAAAATTATCTCGTCAACACCGAGGGTGCTCCTGAGTGGTTGCTGCAAGGCGCGTTTCGCCGGCAATAGCGGGGCTATTGCCAAGAAATG
>JANLSI010000083.1:0-5742 GCA_031362345.1 Pseudomonadota bacterium | reverse complement strand
GGCCGGGCTGACGTGGTTCGCGCTGCGCGTCGTCGGAATTTGAGGCGCGCACCGTTTCGTTAAACAACCCCGTTATTTGCCTCAATTGCGCGCCCATCTGTGCTCGCTCTCAAACCACCTCGCGGCGATTCCCTAAGCCCGACAGGCTGCTAGAATCCGCCTGCATCGTTTCATTCGTTTCGGCGACAGGCCCGCCCTGTGGCCGCACGCGAAACGGTCGCCGCTCCACCTACGGTTTGAAGACTGATCCTGGTCGGTCAGCGGCCGTCGTTGCGGGCTACACACAAGACGAAGGAGGTGAACCCGCATGACCGTAAAACTCTACGCCATGACCTGCGGCTATCTGACCATGCCGTTGCCCATGCTGATCGAAGGCGGCGAAGGCACGCTCAAGATCCCCATCCCGGCCTATCTCATCGAACACAAAAACGGCGTCGCCCTGTTCGATTCCGGCATGTCGATGCTGGTCCAGCGCGACAAGCACAAGGCGCTCGGTCCGCTCGAGCCCTATTTCCAGGTGCACTTCGAAGCGGGCGAAGACGTTGCCGCGCGGCTGGCCAGCATCGGTCGCGACCCCGAACGCATGGACTATGTGATCAACTCGCACCTGCATTTCGATCACGCCGGCGGCAATGAATTGATTCCCAATGCGCGCGTCATCGTGCAGAAGAAGGAATGGGAAGCCGGCCATGTGCCGGAACTGATCCAGGCTAACTACTACGACCCGCGTGATTACGACCACGGCCATGACATGGTCATCGTCGATGGCGAACATGACGTGTTCGGCGATGGGTCAGTGCGCTGCATTCCGACCCACGGTCACACGCCAGGGCATCAGTCCCTGCATCTGCATACGGAATCCGGTGAAGTGGTGCTGTGCGGCGATGCCTGTTATCTGCGCCGCACCCTGGACGAGCTGCGCCTGCCGGGCATCGTGTCCGACAAGGAGGAGATGATGAAGTCGCTGCACAAGCTGCGGGAATTGCAGACGCGCGGCGCCAAGATCATGTACGGCCACGATCCGGAATTCTGGAAGACCGTACCGCAGGCGCCGGCGCAGGCGGCTTGAGTACTTGAGAGAACGATGGACCGCCATGGTGCGATCCGCTAGAAGACCTAATAGAGAGGACGTAACGTGAAGCAACTGAATTTTGGTAACGTCACCATCGACCGCGTGCAGGACTGGTATGGCGCATTGCTGCCGCTGAAAGATTTTTACCCGACTTTCGACCAGGGCATACTCGATTCCCAGCGCAGTTGGCTGGAGCCGCACTTCCTGCCGAGCAAAGGCGCGCCTAACGAAGCGATGCTGCATCTGTCGCTGCACACCTTCATCGTGCGCTCGGGCAAGAACCTGATCCTGGTCGATACCTGCGTCGGCAATCACAAGAAGCGCAGCGCGGTACCGGACTGGGTTGATTACAGCTCCGACTACATCGGCAAGCTGGCCGCCGCCGGTGTCACGCCGGAACAGGTCACCCATGTGATGTGCACCCATCTGCATTTCGATCATGTGGGTTGGAACACCAAGCTCGAAAACGGCAAGTGGGTGCCGACCTTTCCGAATGCGCGTTACGTGTTCGACCGTACCGAGTTCGAAGGCTGGTCCACCCAGCAGGACAACCACGGCCTCGACGGCTCTTATGCTGACAGCGTGCTGCCGGTCTATGCGGCCGGTCGCGCCGATCTGGTCGCCAGCGATTTCGCACTGGATGACAGCGTGTGGCTGGAACCGAGCCGTGGCCATTCGCCGGGCCATGTCTGCATCAACATCAAGGGCCAGAAGGGCCAGGCGTTGCTGACCGGTGATACCTTCCATCATCCGATCCAGGTCGCCTATCCAGAATGGCATAGCGCGTTCTGTATGGACCTCGCGATGTCGACCGCCGCGCGTCGTAAGATCCTCGACAAGCTGTGCGACAAAGACATCTGGATGCTGGCCGCACACTTCAATACGCCGACGGCAGCGCATGTTGTGAGCAATGGGGAGAGGCTTAAGTTGAAGGTCTGAGAGCCTTGCAGCGTCATCGGGGTCGAGTGACGACCTCGATGGCTGGCGAAGATTCCCTAAGTCCGGAGGGCTGCTAGACCGGCGTTGCCAGCAAGGTCGGAATGCGCGAAGTGTCATACACACACAGCCGTTCCTTGAAACGTAATCCGCCCGCAGTCTCGACCAGGTAATCGTAGTAACTGCCGGCCTGGTAGATGGCGCTCACGCCGTCGTTCAAGGTTTGCACCACGATGTAGGACGAAGACACACGATAACCGTCGGATTCGCGCGCCGTGATGCGTATCGCTGATTGCGCATGTCGATAGCGATGGGGTTGGTAGATATTGGCATTGCGCAGCGAATAGACGCGGTCTTTCATCATGCCCTGGCTGTCCAGCAGCAGGAGTGGAATCGGATAACCGAAGGCGTAGTTCTCGCGCGCGATCATCTGGTAAAGACATTCGTCGACAAAGAATGCTGGCCACGCTTCCAGTTCACCTTCGTCGAGCGCCGCGCAATAGTTTGCAAACAAGCGCTCGATGGCGAAATAGATCTGCATGTCGTCCATCACGGGTCCCAGCCCATGAGGCCGCGATAGCCGCGCCAGAAGCTGCGGATCATGTGTTCGGTAATGAGACTCGTGCCCTGGTCGTGGCGCTCGTCACCCATCGCCATGAAAGAGCTGTCGCCAACTTCGCAGGATTCGATGGCGCGTTGCACGAGCTCGGTCGCTTCGGTGTCTTCCATCGAGATATAGCCGGCCGGACCGGCGAGGTTGGCCTGCTTCAGGCGCAGCCGGCGCAGATCGGCGGCGTCGTCTGCATAACCAAAGAAATGAAACACCAACTCGAACTCGCCGGCGCTCTTGGGCAGCACCTGGCGCACGGCAAGGGTGTTGTGGATCTGCTGAATGACGGTGCTCGGGAACAGCGTGTGGATATTGTTGCTGGTCTGCTCATCGAATTCCTTACGCACCTCCAGCAGGCTGGGGTCGGCGAGTTTCAGGCCTGCGCGATAAGTGGCGATATCGCCGCGTTGGTAGTCGCCGGCAGTATCGTCGTCGGCTTGCGGCGTGGTGGTGATGATCGAATGCAGACCGTGACGCGCATCGACCACGCTGCGGCCCTGCATGTTTGAGCGGTAGATATTGAAGGTGGTATGGAACAGGTGCAGCAGGCTGGCGTGATAGGGGTCTTTGACGTTCTCGTAATAGAGCTTCCAATTCGATTTCGCGTACTGGCGCGTGCAGCCGAGATACTCAAGGGGTTTGTGCAGGATGCGATCTAGCCACGGCAGCATCTGCGCGCCGAGATAGTCGGCCAGCGTCGGCGCCTGGGCGGATAACGAACCGAAGATTACGCCGCGATAGTCCTCGACCCGTACCGCTGCCAAGCCATGGGCCGCCATGTCGAAATCGGCCGGCATGCCGGTCTTGTCCTTCAGGCCCTGCTGGAAGGGCACGCCGCGCAATCGACCGCGTTCGTCATAGGTCCATTGGTGATAGACGCAGCGATGGGCGCGCGCATTGCCACGTAGTTCACGGCACACCATCGCGCCGCGATGGGCGCAGCGGTTCACCCACGCAGCGAGGTCGCCGTCGCGGCTGCGGGTTACCACCACGGGCGTGGTGCCGATGAAGGTCGATTTGAAATCGCCGGGGGTTTTGATCTCGTCGGCGAGTGCCAGGAAGTGCCAAGTCGGACCGCGGTAGATGCGTTGCTGCTCGCGCTCGAAGATGGCTTGCGAGGTGAAGACCGCATAGGGCACGCGACTGCCGTCGGCGCTCGGCCAGGGGAAGTGGTCGAGCGAAGTTGCCTCGATGTGCAGACTCATCGCGGAACTCCGGTTAAACCGCGCAGGGACAGCGCGCATTAAGCAACACCTTAGGAGCGACGGCTGTGACGGTCAACCGCTGCGCCGTTTCTCAGTCCGCTGCGGCCACTTCGCCGTAGACGGCGGCGAGGGCGTTCACCACTTCGTCGTCGATCGCCAGCAAACCTTGGCGGGCCAGCGCCAGCAGCAGGCGCGGCGCATCCTGTCTGGCGGCCGAGGTGAGTTCGCAGACCTCGATATCGTTGAGGCCAAACGCTGAGGTACGCGTGGCGAGCCAGGCCGCCAGCGGCGCCAGCGGCGGGCTCAGTTCGATGGACATCGTGGTGCGGCCGTGGCGAGCGTGCAGTCGCGGCTGGGCCTCGTGCAGGCCCTCGACACGCCACTCGACCTCCGGCAATGGCCGAAACGGGCGCCAGTCCTGGATAGCGACATCGTCGACATAGCGGTAGCGCGCCTCCGGCACTTCCAGCGCAACATCGGCGCGATCGGCGCTCCAGAAATTACGTGTCACACGCGGATAGACGATTTCGCTGGCGCGCGACAACCACGCCCCCCACCAGCTGAACGTGCTGTTGGCGAGCACGATGCGCTCGGCCTGCCTCATCACTTTGAGCGTGGCGAGCGCCGGCAGATCGAGATAGATCGGATCGAAAGGCGCGAGCGCGCGGCGCACCGCAGGGCCCAGTCCCACGCCGCAGACATAGACTCGCGCCGGCGCCATTGCGCCCAGCGCATCGACGTAGAAGCGCATATCGATGGCGCGATCGAGCAGCAGCATGTCCAGCGATTGACGCAGATGCACCAGCACGTCACGGGGCCCGAGGTGCAGGCTGTTGTCGTCATCGCCAAGCGCAAACCAGCGCGCGATGCGTTCGCGATAGGGCAAGTAGTATTCAGCGCGCTGGAAATAACCGTGCAACACGATGTGATGGCCGTGCCCATGACGCAGCAGCCAGGGCAGGTTGATGCCATGCCCCGACCAGTTGTGTTTCTCGCCGATCACATAGCGCAGCTGCGGCCCATCGCCGGCGCGCCCCGCTAAGGACTGCCGCGCATCGGCGAAGGCCGCGCTTTGTTCTGCGAAGTGATCGACGACGCCCGACATGCGCTCCACCGTGCGCCAGCCACGGGCATCGGGCGGGGTACGGCAGACCAGTGGCATGGCGAGCGCCTCGGCCAGAATGCGGCCGAGGGCGTACTGGAAGAGATTATTGCCGAGATGACCGAGATAGCGGACTTCAACGGTCATGTCGCGGACAACGCGCCGTTCAGGCTTGGGCCGCAGCCTCGCGCAGCGCAGTCTCGAACACTTCGCTAGGCTGGCCACCCTGCAGCAGATGACGATCGTTGAGAATGATTGCCGGTACGGCGTGGATGCCGTGCTGCTGATAGAAACGTTCACGCTCGCGCACTTCATCGCCGAATTCGTCACTGGCCAGCACCGCTGCCGCGCGTATCTCGTCAAGCCCAGCCGCGGCGGCCGCTGCCAGCAGCACGGCGTGGTCGCCGGGGCTTTCGCCGCGGGTGAAATAGGCTGCGAACAAGGCATTCTTCAAGGCACGTTGACGGCCTTCGCCGAGCGCCCAGGCCAGCAGACGGTGGGCATCGAAGGTGTTGTAGATGCGAGCACGCTTGTCCATGCGGAACTCAAAGCCGAGCTCGGCACCGCGCGCGCGAATCGCTTCACGGTTGCGCGCGGTGTCGGCCGGGCTCATGCCGTATTTCTGCATGATGTGTTCATCGAGATCCTGGCCTTCGGCCGGCATCTGCGGATTGAGCTCAAAGGGCTGGAATTCAAACTCGACCTCGAGCTCCGGCCCGATCCGCGCGAGCGCATCTTCCAGCGCGCGCAGACCGATCACGCACCACGGGCAGGACACGTCGGAGACAAAATCGATTTTCATGCGGGTGGCCATGGC
>JANLSI010000107.1:0-1595 GCA_031362345.1 Pseudomonadota bacterium | reverse complement strand
GCTTGAGCGCATCAGCGGCGCGATCGGGCAAGCTGATACGCACGACCACCAGCATCACACCGATGATCGCGATGACCACCATCACTTCCAGCAGGGTGAATCCGGCGGCGTGTGAAGTGCGCCTACTTGGTTGTCCAGTTTCCGATATCGGCATTGAAGCCCTCGCCGCCCGGAATGCCGTCAGCGCCATTCGAATAGAGATCGTAAGTGTTGTGCTGCCCGGGATAGAGGTACTGGTAGTCGCCGCCCCAGGGATCTTTGGGCACGGATTCGACATAGCCGTCTTCCTTGTAATGCGCGCCGGCCGGCAGGCCGGTGGGCTTGTGGACCAGCGCGTCCATGCCCTGTTCGGTGGTGGGATAGGTGAGATTATCGAGTTTGTAGAGATCGAAAGCGGCCGACATCGCACGCAGATCCTGCTGGGTCCGCACCACGCGCGCTTCGTCGGGTCGACTCATGACGCGCGGCACGACGATGGCGGCCAAGATGCCGAGTATCACCACCACCACCATCACTTCGATCAGCGTGAAGCCGCGTTCGGCGTGATGAATAACGCGCGAAGATTGCATCGTGGACAAAATAGCTATCCTTTCGGCGGGTAAGCGTTGGCGCTAGTTTAACCGTGCCACCGCACGCCGTCATGACGGGATTGGCGAAAAGTGGCGCGGACCATAACGCCCATCGTGATCGTTGCAACGCCACGAGAGAATGACAAATCGCACATTGCCGTCGCCTCGCCTTGCACCGCGGCCCATCACGGCTCGGAACTCTGTGCTTTCACCTGAGTCATTGAAACCATTAGAATCCGGCCCAAACCCGGCACTCGCAGCCGCACCTGAAAGAAGGCAACGTGGATATCGCAACTCAAACGCGTGAATCGATCTTAACGCTACGCGACTACGTCAATCAGCGTATTCTCGGCCAGGACCATCTGGTCGAACGCATGTTGGTGGCGCTGCTCTGCGACGGTCATCTGCTGGTCGAAGGCGCGCCCGGTCTGGCCAAGACGCGCGCCATCAAGGTCTTGAGCGAAGGCATCGAAGGCGAGTTCCATCGCATCCAGTTCACGCCCGATCTACTGCCGGCCGATCTGACCGGCACCGAGATCTACCGCCCGCAGGACGGTTCGTTCGCCTTTCAGCAGGGTCCGCTGTTTCATAATCTGGTACTGGCCGACGAGGTCAACCGCGCGCCCGCCAAGGTCCAGTCGGCGCTGCTTGAAGCGATGGCCGAGCGCCAGATCACCATCGGCCGGGTGTCCTACCCCCTGCCTGAACTGTTCATGGTCATGGCGACCCAGAACCCGATCGAACACGAAGGCACCTATCCACTGCCGGAAGCGCAGCTCGACCGCTTCCTTTTGCATATCAACATCGGCTACCCCAAGCACGAGGACGAGAAACGTATCCTGCACCTCGCTCGTCAGGAGGCGGCGAGCAGCGCGCCCCACGCCGTGCATGCCGCGCCGGTCATCGATCAGGCGCAGATCTTTGCCGCACGGCGTGAAGTGCTGGCGGTGTATATGAGCGACGAAGTCGAGAACTATCTGATGGAAATCGTCTTCGCGAGTCGCGCGCCGGCCGCCGATGGCACCG
>JANLSI010000105.1:0-2634 GCA_031362345.1 Pseudomonadota bacterium | reverse complement strand
GCGGCTTGGAAATCTTCGCGCGCGAAATCTTCCCCGCCGCCACCGCCATGGCGCAGGGCCTGACCGGTTTCGCCGGCGGACGGCCCACCGTGCAGCCCGTCATTCGCCTCTATTCCTGCCTGATTCCCAAAACCCATGTGAACATCGAGGTGCTGCTCGGCGGCGAGCGTTATGGGGTAGCGGCCCCGGCCGGCGTGGCGGCCTGTCCTCGCCTCAGCAGCGCCGAGATCACTGCGGCCAGACCGACGGTCGATGGCAGCAGTGTGCCGCTGCGCACGCTCGCCTACGCCCGCTCGGGTGACAAGGGTGACAGCGCCAACATCGGCGTGCTGGCACGCCGTGCAGAATTCCTGCCCGTGCTCCGCGCCCAGCTCAATACGGAAGCCGTCGCGGCCTGGTTCGCCCATCTGGCGTCCGGTCCCGTCACCCGCTACCCCTGGCCCGGACTGGATGGCTTCAACTTTGTGCTGGAGCACGCCCTGGGCGGCGGTGGTGTGGCCTCGCTGCGCCACGATCCGCAGGGCAAGGCCTATGCCCAGATGCTGCTCGATCTACCCATCGTGGTACCTGCAGCCTGGATCGCCAAAGACGGTATACTCCACGAAAAATCGCAGAGCCCGGCCTGATCCGCGCACTGCCCGCACCAAACAACGACAGACTCATCCATGTTCGACAGCATCCTGATCGCCAATCGCGGTGAAATCGCCTGCCGCGTGATCCGCACCGCGCACCGGCTCGGCCTGCGCACCATCGCCGTCTATCACCACGAAGATCGTCACGCGCCCCATGTGGGCCTAGCCGATATCGCGGTGGAACTGATGGCGGATGTACCGACCGCCGCTTATCTCGATATCGCGCAACTGCTGGCTATCGCGAAAACCCACGGCGCGCAGTGCATCCACCCGGGCTACGGCTTTCTGTCGGAGAACGCGAAATTTGCCGCAGCGGTAGAGAACGCGGGCCTGGCCTTCGTCGGCCCGCAGTCGGAAGTCATCCGACTCATGGGCGATAAGATTCACTCACGGGATTTCGCGGTGCGTGCCGGCGTGCCGGTGTCGCCCAGCGTCACCCAGGACGGTGACCTCGACGTTTTCGTCGAGCAGGCCGCCAAGATCGGTTTCCCCCTCCTGATCAAAGCCGCCGCCGGTGGTGGTGGCAAGGGCATGAGCATCGTACGCAGTGCCGGCGAACTTGCGGCACGCGCGCGTACCGCGATGGGCGAGGCCGAACGTTATTTCGCCGATGGCCGGGTTTACGCCGAGCGCTACATCGAACGCCCGCGCCACATCGAAGTGCAGGTGATGGGTGACGGCCGCGGCAATGTCGTGCACTTGTTCGAGCGCGAATGCTCAGTGCAGCGCCGCTTTCAGAAGATCATCGAGGAATCACCCGCACCGAACATGCCGGCGGGGCTGCGCGACAAGATCTGCAAGGCGGCAGTCGAGCTGGCGGCCAGCGCCAATTACCGCAACGCCGGCACTGTCGAGTTCATTCTCGCGCCCGATGGCGAATTCTATTTTCTGGAAATGAATACGCGCCTGCAGGTTGAGCACCCGGTCACCGAGATGGTGTGCGGGGTTGACCTGGTGGAAGCGCAGCTGCGGGTCGCTGCCGGCCTCGGCCTGCCCTGGACGCAAGATCAGATCCGCCAGAGCGGACACGCCATCGAATGCCGCATCTGCTGCGAAGAACCCGAGCACGATTTCCGGCCTGCGACCGGTCTTGTCCAGCTGCTGCGCGTGCCGGACGGTGATGGCGTGCGCTTCGATGGCGGCATCCGTCAGGGTCAGGCCATCACGGCGGCTTTCGATTCGATGGTCGGCAAGCTCGTCTGCCACGGCGCCTCCCGCGATGCGGCAGCCGACAGCATCGTGCGCGCACTGGACGAATTCGTGCTACTCGGCGTCAGCAATAACATCGATTATCTCGGCGCGGTGTTGCGCCATGCGGCCTTCCGCGCTGGTCAGTTGCATACCGGCTTCATCACCGAGCACGCCGCCGATCTGGTCGCCGCGGCCTTGGACGAAACCGATCGCGCCGCGCTCCTGATCGCCGCCGCGCTCGGCGTCGGCGATTTCCGGCGCCTGGTCTACGACACCCCCGAACCCTACGCCTCCATCGGCGCCTGGCGGAACTGAACATGGCACTCGAATACAGCTTCAATCTCGATGGCACCGATCATGGTGTCAGCATCGCGGCGCGCAGTCCGGAACTCGTGTTGACGGTGGATGGCGTTGCGCATCACGTCAGTGAGTCCAGTGCGCTGAACGAGGCATGCGCCCGCTTAACGGTCGATGGCCGCCGCTACCAGGTGTGGCGCACCTGGGAAGGCAACCGCATTCATCTGCGCATCGGCAACCGCAGCTTCTCGGTAGGCTATGAAGACGCCATCACCGCCGCGCAACACCACGCCGGTGGCGACGACACTTTACGTGCCGACATGCCGGGTGTGGTGGTGGTGGTCAATGCCAGCGTCGGTGCGCATGTCACTACTGGCGATGTGCTCATCGTGATCGAATCGATGAAGATGCAGATCAACATCGTCGCCCCGCGCGACGGCACTGTCGAGGCGGTTTACGTCGACGTCAACCAGACCTTCGACAAGGGCGCACAACTCATATCCCTGCACGCGGA
>JANLSI010000063.1:0-2933 GCA_031362345.1 Pseudomonadota bacterium | reverse complement strand
ATGAAGACGCGGATTGAGGCGCAGCGCTAGCAGCCTGTCGGACTTAGGGAATCGTCGCGAGGCGAGTGGGAGAGCGAGGACAGATGTGCGCGCATTCGAGGCGAATAGCGGGGCTATTTAACGAGAAGGCGCGCACATATGGACCGCTATCCCAACGCCGCAGCAGATTCATCCTAAGTCCGACAGGCTGCTAGCGCTGCGCCTCAATCCGCGTCTTCATCATCCCCACCACTTCCGCCAGCGGTAGCACCTCGGCGTGTTCGGCGCTGCGTGCCTTGTATTCCAAGGTGCCGGCCGCGATGCCGCGATCACTGACCACGATGCGATGGGGAATGCCTATCAGTTCAAGGTCGGCGAACATCACACCCGGCCGTTCGTTGCCGTCGTGGAACAGCACGTCGATGCCGGCCGCTTTCAGATCCTCGTAAAGCTTCTCGGCGACGGCTTTGACCTGCTCCGACTTGTGCATACCTATCGGAGCGATCGCGCACTCGAAAGGCGCGATGCCGACTGGCCACACGATGCCTTTGTCATCGTGGTTCTGCTCGATCGCGGCGGCCACGATACGCGACACCCCGATGCCGTAGCAGCCCATGACCATGGTGACGTTGGCGCCGGTGTCGTCGAGCACGCGCGCCTTCATGGCTTCCGAGTACTTGGTGCCGAGTTGGAAGATGTGGCCGACTTCGATGCCACGCTTGATATCGAGCGGACCGCTGCCGTCAGGGCTTGGGTCGCCGGGCTGGGCGTTGCGCAGATCGGCTACTTGCGGCTCGGCCGTATCACGGCCCCAGTTCACACCGCGCAGATGGAAGCCATGCGCATTGGCGCCGCACACGAAATCGGCCAGCGCCGCCGCCGCGCGGTCGGCCACCACTTTGATGGTCAGTGCACAGGGCCCGATCGAGCCGGGCGGGCATTTCACCACCACCTCGATTTCATCGGCGCGCGCCATGCGCAGCGGACTCGCCACGCCAGCGATCTTTTGCGCCTTGATGGCATTGAGATCGTGATCGCCGCGCAACACCAGGGCCACCAGGCCGCCATCTTCGCCCGCCACCAGCAAGGTCTTCGCGACTTGCGCGGGGTCGACTTTCAGGAAGGCACAGACCTCGGCGATGGTGTGGGCCTTGGGCGTCGCGATTTTTTCCAGCGCTTTGCTCGGCGCCGGACGCGGTGCATTTGGCGCCGGCGCCGGCACCATCTCGATGTTGGCGGCGTAGTCGCCCTGGGTGCTGAAAGCGATCAGGTCTTCGCCGGCGTCGGCGAGCACGTGGAATTCATGGGATTTCGATCCGCCAATATTGCCGGAGTCGGCCAGTACCGCGCGAAAGCTCAAGCCGGCGCGCGCAAAGATGCGGCTGTAGGCGCGATACATGTCCTGATAGGTTGCTTCCAGCGAAGCATGATTGAGATGGAAGGAATAGGCATCCTTCATCAGGAATTCGCGCGCGCGCATGATGCCGAAGCGCGGTCGCACCTCGTCGCGGAACTTGGTCTGGATCTGATAGAAATTGGCTGGCAGCTGCTTGTAGCTATGAACTTCGTGGCGGATGAGGTCGGTGATGGCCTCTTCGTGGGTCGGGCCTAAGCAGAAGGCGCGGTCGTGGCGATCCTTGATGCGCAGCAGTTCCGGGCCGTAGTGGTCCCAACGCCCCGATTCCTGCCACAGCTCTGCCGGCAGCACACTAGACATCAAGACTTCCTGGGCACCGGTCGCGTCCATTTCCTCACGCACGATGCGTTCGACCTTGCGCAGCACGCGCAGGCCCAGCGGCAGCCAGGTGTAGATGCCCGCAGCGAGCTGGCGAATCATGCCGGCGCGCACCATCAGTTTATGGCTCACGATCTCGGCATCGCCCGGGGCGTCACGCAGGGTGGGAATGAGGATCTTGCTTATGCGCATGGGATGCTTGCTGCCTGGCTCGTGGAAATGAAAATGACACTAGGGCCGGCATTCTCAGGACTTCGGAGGGGCCCTGCAACCGCGCACCACACCTGGTCATACGCACATTCGGCGTGATTTCTTCTTGACCATGTCGGCGAAGATCAGTAGCGTGCCCGGCTCGTTCCTCATCGTTGCGTCGCCATCCACGGCGGCGCCTGTCAACGAAGCGCTCGTTCGCAACCACGCGAACGCGGCGATGGCGGGGGAGCGTAGCGTGGAGAACAGCCACGTTAACCGACTAATCCGCGGATCAGACAGGGTCCAACACTACAAGGTGGTGACGACAATGGCAGAGCGACTGCGTGGCGCAGAGATCTTCGTGCGGGCCTTGGCCGACGAAGGCGTCGAATTCTTGTTTGGCTATCCGGGCGGATCGGTGCTGCACATCTACGACGAGATTTTCAAGCAGGACAAATTCAAGCACATCCTGGTCCGTCACGAGCAGGGCGCGACTCATGCCGCCGACGGCTATGCGCGGGCGACCGGCAAGCCCGGCGTGGTGCTGGTGACCTCCGGTCCCGGCGCCACCAATTGCGTGACGGGCATCGCCACTGCCTATATGGATTCCATCCCGCTGGTGGTCTTCACCGGCCAGGTCTCGACCGCGCTGATCGGCAACGACGCCTTTCAGGAAGTCGATTGCATCGGCATCACGCGGCCCTGCGTGAAACACAATTTCCTGGTCGAACGGGTCGAAGACCTCGCTGCCACCATCAAGAAAGCCTTCTACGTCGCGACCACCGGTAGGCCCGGCCCGGTGGTGGTCGACGTGCCCAAAGATGTGTCCTTGATGCGCGCGCCTTTCCACTACCCGGCCACCGTCGAGATGCGTTCGTACAACCCGGTGCGCAAAGGCCATGGCGGGCAGATTCGCAAGGCTGTGCAGTTGTTGCTGGCTGCCAAGCGCCCGTACATCTACTCGGGCGGTGGCGTGATTCTCGGCAACGCCTCCGCCGAATTGCGCGAGTTGGTCAACCTGCTCGGC
>JANLSI010000023.1:0-3320 GCA_031362345.1 Pseudomonadota bacterium | reverse complement strand
CATCGATCACCCGCCACGCGGTCAATTGCGCTCGATGACTCATGCCCCCACTCGATCGATGAATTCCCAATCGCTAAGGACCCTGGTCAAAATTATCTCGTCAACACCGAGGGTGCTCCTGAGTGGTTGCTGCAAGGCGCGTTTCGCCGGCAATAGCGGGGCTATTGCCAAGAAATGCAACGGCGCAGAAGCCGCTCAGGAGCAGCCGAATGTAGAGATAATTTTGACCAGGGTCCTAAGCAGCCTTCGCCATCTTGTCCAAAGCCTGCCGATGATCCGGAAAATGCCCCAGCATGCTTTCGCAGAATTTCTGCATCTGCGCCGGTTGATAGACCTGTAGATCCTTCGCCGGCTTCTTCGGCTTGTCAGCAAAGCGGCCCATGCCGGCCAGGATACAGAACCACGAAGTGGGGCTGTAGACCTGACGACCGGCCTGGGAGCGCAATTCGGCGAGCAGATCGCCACCGTGATCCCAGGTGTAGAAGATGCGTTCGAGCTCCGGTGTCAATTGGGTGTGTTCGCGGGCGTTGATCCAGTAGTCGGTATCGCTACGCGAATTCAATTTGTAGTGGGTGAAGACGTAATTCTTCACGCCGTCGAAAATCAGATTGACCTTGTCGTTGACGTCGGCACGGTAGCGTGCGCTGAAACTGCCTTGCTCATAGCGGGTCATGAAAATGTCGACCGTGTCCTGCACGATCATAAGTGCGGTGGCCTCCAGCGGTTCGATGAAGCCCTGGGACAGACCGACCGCCAGGCAATTGTGCACCCAGGATTTTTCCATACGCCCGACACGCATTTTGAGATGCCGCGCCGCGGTCGGCGAATCGAGCAAGCCCAAGTGCTGTCTTAGCTCGCGCTCGGCGGCATCCTTGTCGATGTAGGACGAAGAGTAGACGTAGCCGTTGCCGTAGCGATTGGTCAGCGGGATCTTCCACGCCCAGCCGTATTTGAGCGCTGTGGACAGCGTCTCAGACGGCAATGAGCCATCATTATCGAGCGGCGTGGGCATCGCTACTGCGCTGTCGTTGAAGAGGATGTCTTGGTAGGAATTGAAGGGCACAGCCAGGGTCTTGCCGATCAAGAGGCTGGCGAAGCCCGTGCAGTCGATGAAGAAATCTGCGTCGACTGCACCGTGTTCCGGCGTCGTGACGCCGGCGATATCGCCATTCTCGTGGGTGCGTACCGCGTTGACCGTGCCGGTCAGGTGCCGCACACCCCGCGCGGTCGCGAAGCGCTTGAGAAAATCGCCGATCAGCGCCGCATCGAAGTGATAGGCGTAGTCACAGCGGTAGCTGGTCTGGTCGTCAGGCAAGGGCGCCAGCCGATGCTCCGACAGAAAATTCGAGATAAAAAAAGAATCGGGATGGGCATGCACGTCGAGGTTTTTACTACGCAGCGACGCATTCTGGAAGAATGCCCGAATCGGGCCGTCGTCGCTGTGGGAGAAGAACGGGTGGTAATAGCTCTGGTACCCCGGCAGCGTCGACCAGTTGGGAAAGCGGATGCCGCACTTGTAGGTGGCATTGCAGTGGGGCATCCATTCGGCCTCGGACACGCCGATACGCTCAAAGAAGCGGCGCATCTTAGGCGTTGAGCCTTCGCCGACGCCGATGATGCCAATCGCGTCGGATTCCAGCAGGGTGATATTGAAGCCATGTTTGGCCCATGCATGCACGAGTAGCGCAGCGGTCATCCAGCCAGCGGTCCCACCACCGACGATGAGGATGTTCTTGCTTCGATTGTGTTCGTCTGTCATGGCGATTGACCTCGTGATCTGCCTGCCGCCGGTGAGCGCGAGTCACGCACTTTTGGTTCGCAAAGCTCGATGATGCCTTAAGTCGCGCCAGTGCCGGACAAAAAAAGCGCGGGGTGGTTGCCCACCCCGCGCTGTTCGAGTCTCGGACTTGAATGTCGGACTAGGTGCCGAGACGGCGCATGGCCGCCTGGGTGATGTAGTCCGCGATGAACTTGTTGGGCTCGACCTGATCGTAGCCCGACTTCCAGCCACCCTGGCAAGTCTCGGACTGGCAGAAACGAGTGACACGCTTCGACTGAATGTCGTTGCTCACCACCCAGTTCCAGCTCCACTCGGTACGGCCATCGGCGGCCTTGCGGATGTGATCGCCATAGTCCGGCACGCCCGGCTTGCCCTTGTCCTTGTTGGTGTCGTAATGCGCGAAGCCCGGCTCGAAGGACTTCCAGATCTCACCACGGCGGTCATAGGAAATCGCCTGCGGGTATTCGATGTTACGAGCATCGAGGTAGATGCGGCGCTTCGACAGCGGTGCGCGGGGGAAGCCGGTAGGCTCGCCTTCGAGCACGATGATTTCTGGGATCAGCGACTTGCCGACGTTGTAGTAGGTGGTGCCCTTCGGCCCGCCGACAGTCGGATGCTCGTAATTCGGCTGATCCGCACGCCACTGGTAATGCATCGCACCCAGGAACGGGCCACGGTGAATGATCTTCCAATTGCCCCAGGTCAGCATCGGGTCGCCAGCCGCCCAGGCGTCAGAGAGGAACAGGTTGATACCGGCGACGAGCGGCTCGAAACGCTGATTGGTCGGGAAGCGACGCACGCGTTTGAAGGCCGGCAGGTAGCCGTACAGTTCCGGGAACTTAGCCTGGTCGTAGTACCACTCGTTCATGAACGCGGTACCCTTGATGTCGTTCGGTGAGCTGAACCACACCGACTGGTACCGAATCTTGTCTTCATGGCCGACCAGCGTCGTGCCACCGCCGGCCGAAGCCGGGTTGACCAGGCCCTGGGTCTGCTGCTGCGCCCAGATCAGGTCGTACTTGTATTGCAGGTCACCTTCCGGGTCCAGCGCCGAGATTGGCACGGTGAAAATATCCTGGTCATGACGACCCCAGGAGAGGGTGACGTTGGCGATGCATTCTTCACCGGTCTTGGCTTCCGGGAAGGGATGGCCGCCGATCCACGGCTTGCCGTCCTTGGTGTAGACGTTGCCGTCGGCGCCAAACGCTGCCTGGCCCCAGTTCTTGAGGGTTGCATCGAGGTAGTAGGGTGGGAACTGCGCAACGGTTTCGGTCTGGGTCGGCAGAATGAAAAAGGTGCGGCCCATCTGGCTGACTTCCTGGAACAGCATGGGATCGATGAGATCCTGTACCAGTTCGACGTTGTCTTTGCTGATGGTGTCGCCGACCTTGATCTTGCCCTTGGTGTAAGCCTCGATGTTGGTCAGTTCTTCCGGGTAAGCCTTGAAGCTGTCGCCGGAATGGGCCATTAAGGGCCACAGCGCGCTCAGGATGCCGGCGCTGCCGAAGCCCTTGGCGGTCTTTTCCATGAAATGGCGGCG
>JANLSI010000008.1:0-2250 GCA_031362345.1 Pseudomonadota bacterium | reverse complement strand
CCGACCCGGCGGAAACGAATTAGTGACCTACGAACTGACCTTCGATAAACAAAGCAAGCCCCAGGCCTCGAACGTATCTTTCGTCGCGGTTCGCCGGCCCGTCGAGCAATCGCCTACCGCGCGTCCCCGCTTTGGTGCCTTGGTGCTTCCGATAATATTCCTAGGCTTTCTCGTGGCAAGCGTGGTGCGAGCGAAACTGCACCCTATAGAGCTGGCCCCGTCAGTCTGAACACGGGATCAGGATTTATAAGTGGGTTCCGAGCGAGTTATTGAACTGATCTTGGTTCCCGTTTCTACGCTGCCAGCCGGTAGGCCGGACTTAGCATGAGATAGGCCTCGTCCGGGGTGCGCGGGCTGCGGACCAATCCCAGCAGCGTCTTTAAGCTGGAATGAGGCCGCCTGCGATTGTACCAATCCAGGTGCTTCGCGATACCGGTCTTGGCCTCAAGGACGCTGTCGTAAGCGTGCAAATAGATTTCTTCATACTTCACCGTCCGCCAGAGCCGCTCCACGAACACATTGTCACGCCACGCACCCCGTCCATCCATGCTCATCTGACAGCCCCGATCTTTGACCAAGTCAGTGAACTCGGCCGCCGTGAACTGGCTGCCCTGATCGGTATTGACGATGTCCGGCGCGCCGTAGCGATTGAGCGCTTCGGTCAGCACCTCGACCGCGTGGCAGGCCTCCAGAGTGATCGCGACGCGATGCGCCAGCACCTTGCGGCTGGCCCAATCAATGACGGCCGTGAGATAGACAAAGCCACGCGCCATCGGCACATAGGTCGTGTCCAGCGCCCACACCTGATTGGCGCGGTCGATGGTGAGGTGTCTGAGCAGATAGGGATAAATCGTGTGCCCAGGGTGGCGCTTGCTCGTGCCGGGGCGGCGGTACAGCGCTTCAATGCCCATGCGTCGCATCAAGGTACGGACATGTTTGCGCCCTACCATAACGCCTTCGCGTTGTAGCAGGTCGCGCAGCATCCGACTGCCAGCGGTCGGATGGTTCAGGTGCAATTCGTCCATCCGGCGCATCAGCGCCAGCTCAGCGGCTGGCACCGGTGTCGGCAGGTAGTACACGCTGCCACGACTGATCCCGACCAGTTCAGCCTGCCGTTTGACCGGTAAAGCATGCTCACGGTTAATCATCCCTTTGCGCTCCACAAACCGGCTTTGTCGAGCGCGCCCGCTAAAAAATCTATCTCCAGTGCCTGCTGGCCAATCTTCGCATGTAGCGGTTTCAGATCAATCGGCGGGCCGGCCGTACCGCCGGAAAACACTTCGGATGCGCGTTCAACCAGCTGCCGCTTCCACTCGGTGATCTGGTTGGGATGCAATTCATACTGCTTGGCGAGTTCGACCAGCGTCTTGTCCTCTCGAAGGGCTGCCAACGCCACCTTCGCCTTGAGCGCTGCAGAGTGCGCGCGCCTTGTCCTCTTAGCCATGAAAATCTCCTTCTTGCCGGCTCTCAGGCCGTGCTTGGTGCGCGGAGATCCCACTTATACTCGTGTTCAGTTTTTCGGGGCCAGCTCTGTCGACGAGGTGCTCGGGCTATGTCGAATACTGCAGATCGCGTCTTTACTGTGCTGTTTCTGTGCACCGGAAACTCATCCCGCTCCCTCATCGCGGAAGCCCTGCTCAATCACCTGGGGAAAGGTCGATTCGTGGCCTACTCTGCTGGCAGCTACCCGACGGGGCGAGTCCATCCCTTGGCCATCACGATGGTCGAAGAGATGGAGTTGCCAAGCGCGCACATGCGTAGCAAGTCCTGGCAGGAATTTGCCGGCCCCGCCGCACCAACGCTCGATTTCGTGTTTACCGTGTGCGACGCGGCCGCCGGAGAAACCTGTCCGCAGTGGCCGGGCCAGCCGATGAGTGCACACTGGGGTATCGACGATCCGGCAACGCGGGTGGGCAGCGACGAAAGCCGGCGCCGAAGGTTCGAACAAGCGACCCTGCAACTCAAGCGACGCATCGAACTCTTTCTGAGCTTGCCATTTGAATCTATAGATTCATTGGCCATGCAACATCACCTGGACGAAATTGGTCGGTTGCCATGAGCACCACTTTCAAGCAAACCTAAAAAGATTAAGGGGACATTGAAGCATGCGAGTTGGGCTCAACGGTATGGGCCGCATCGGTCGCCTGGTTCTCAGGGCAGCGATGGGCGGATTATGGCGCCCCAAACAAGACCCGCGCGGACAGAATCGACTCGGAGGTCGGGATCATCGCGCAACGACCCCGCGGATCG
>JANLSI010000894.1:0-2293 GCA_031362345.1 Pseudomonadota bacterium | reverse complement strand
GCCGCTACCGGCAAGGGCCCCGCCGGGATGTTCCAGTCACCGACCGAGTCGGCTGCCGTGCCGATGCAGAAGCTCGGCATCAAGCGGTAGAAAAAACCGTTGTAATGATCGGGCCCGCAGGAGATCACCAAGTCCGGTTTGTACTCGGCTATCCAGGCGCGCGCCTCGGCAAGACAGGCCGTCACGTCGCGCGCCACCTCAGCCGCGGGCTGGTGATAGTCCATGAGCGGGGTATGGGAGGCGAACAAGGCGGCAACTGTCATGGCGATGTCCTCAGGATTCAGCGCGCAGGAAATCGATCTGACTCGGCGCACAGATCGCCCCACAAACTGCGATAGAGTTTGCTCGTATCGATGCTCATAGTACCCCCGGAAAACGATCGAGGAGGAATCGACATGGACTACGGCATCGCCCTCACGCCCACCGCAGCCGCCGGCGACATCGCCGCGCGCGCCGAGGCGCTGGGCTTCACCCATGTTTGGTTCTACGACACCCAGCTCTTGTGTCACGACATCCTGGTAGCAATGACCGCGGCGGCGCTCAAGACCCGCACCATCAAACTGTGTGCCGGCGTACTGGTGCCTTCGAACCGCCTCGCGGCGGTGGCGGCGAACGCCATGGCCTCTTTGAATGCGCTCGCACCGGGACGCGTCATCGCCGGCCTCGGCACCGGTTACACCGCACGCCGCACCATGGGGCTGCCGGCGCAAACGCTGGCCGAGATCGGTGAATACGCGCGTGTGATGCGCGCGCTGTGGCGCGGCGAAATCGTCGAGACCCGGCTCGAAGGCGCACTGCATAAAATGCAGTTCATGCATCCGCCGCAACTGCCCGGCGTATTCGTCAATACCGATGACGCTATCGCCGTGCACTTGTCCGCCTTCGGTCCCAAGGGCCGCAAGCTGACCGCTGAAATCGCCGACGGCTTCATCAATCCCTATACCAATCCCGGCGCGCTCGACGATGTGCGCGTCATGCGTGAAGCCTGCGCGGCGCTCGGCCGCGATCCGACATCGCTCTACACCACCTGTCTCAATCTCGGCTGCATACTCGCGCCCGGCGAAGCCGCAGACTCGCCACGCGCCCGCGCCCAGGCCGGGCCTTGGCCGGCCATCTACTGGCACTGGCTGGTCGAAGATGGCGACAGGGCTGATATCCCGCCGCCGCTGGTGCCATTGATAGACGCCTATCGAAAACTCTACGAGACCTACACGCCGGCCGATGCGCGGCACATCACTTTGCACGCTGGTCATCTCATGTACCTGCGTCCAGAAGAACAACAGTTCATCACCGGCGAGATGTTGAAGTTCACCTCGCTGACCGGCACTGAAGACGAAATCCGTGTGCGTGTGCAGGCGATGGCCGCAGCCGGTTACGACCAGGTCGCTATTCAACTCATACCGGGCCAGGAAGCCACCATCGAAGACTGGGCGCGGGTCTTGATGGGGTCATGAGGACTGAGCGGGCTGGCCCGCGGGCACACGTCCCTCCGCCAAGCCGATCGCCGCGCTCTGTTATCCTGCGCGCACGGCGTCCATCCTCCCTCACGACACGGATTCATCATGGATAAGAAATTCATCCTTACCCTCAGCTTGTTAGTGACCGGCTGCGCCAATAATCAGCCCGTGATCTACGCCGGCCCGACGGGCGGTGATCGCACCGTCAGCGATGCCGCCATGGTGCAATGCGGACACCTGGCTGAGGCAGCCGGCGCCAAACAGTACGGTGGTCAAGTCGGTGCGGTGGCCAAAGACTCTGTGCGCGGCGCGGCCACGGGTGCGGCGGCCGGCGCCATCGGCGGCGCGATCGCGGGCAACGTCGCGCAGGGTGCGGGCATCGGTGCCGCGACGGGTGCGGCCCTCAGTCTGGTCCAGAAATTATTCCTGCCGGCGGCGCCGAATCCAGCTTACCGGGCCTATGTCGAGCGCTGCCTGGCCGACCAGGGCTTTCAGATCGTGGGGTGGAAGTAGACGCAGTCATGTCCGACTGAAGTCGGACCCACAAACCGGAGCACTTGTGGGTCCGACTCCAGTCGGACATTTGTTGCGGTCCCCCGCTGCATGGCCCCATCCACCACGCCATAATCCCCCATCACTACCAGGAGTCCGCGCCATGGCCACCCGCATGAAAATCGATTTCGTCTCCGACGTGTCCTGCCCGTGGTGCGTGATCGGTCTGCGTGCGCTGGAAGATGCGCTGGCCCGCATCGGGCCTGAGCTTGAGGTTCAGTTTGAATTCCAACCCTTTGAACTCAACCCACAGATGGCGGCCGAAGGTCAGGATCTCGACGAAC